>JAZUEA010000064.1:0-2263 GCA_045639945.1 Myxococcota bacterium | reverse complement strand
GCTTAGATCCGCGTAATCTTTATATAAATCTGCGTTCATATTGGCGAAATTCGCGCATCAAACGCTGGCAACATTTTGCGTTTGCATCTGATCATCACTGGATTTCGATCGCGCTGGTCAACGCCACTTACAGCACAGCGGCTTGGATCAGTGTATTCAACCTCGAAACTAAAGAGCATTTTGAACACAACTTGCTTTTGCCAGGTTCGATGGGACGCATTGCTCGCGAGCATTTCAACGGCCACACCTACCTGCACACGCCGCGCGATCGATTCACGATTGAGGTCAAAAACCAACTGGCCCACGGCGGTCACGAACTTTCGTTTAGCGCCAAAGCCGGAAAGACTCCGAACAAGCCTGAAATTTCAGGAAAAATTTTCTTTCACGAAACAAAAGCATTGGTTCAGCCGCTCATTGTTTTAAAGGATCTGTCGCAGAATCGACCGTTTTACACACACAAAGTTGCTTGTCCGATTGAAGGCGTTGTGACCGTTGCTGGCGAAGAGATTGTTCTCAAAAAGACCAATCATTCCGGGCTAATTGACATTCATGCAGCATATTATCCGCATGTAACACAATGGTTTTGGGCCACCTTTTCAGCGCTCGATCAAAACGGAAAGCCGTTTGGCGTGAATCTGACAAGCGGCACAGCTTGGCCCCAAAATCAAACGCCCAATGAAAACGCGATTTGGTACAACGGTGAACTCACACCACTTGGCGATGCGAACATTCAAGTACCTGAAAACAAAGACGAAACTTGGAAGATTTCGACCTGTGACAACCGCGTGAAGTTGGAATTTAAGCCAATTGCTGAACGCCGCGCGAATCAAGGCGCCATTTTCATTGAAAGTCGCTACGCACAGCCAACCGGAAAATTTTACGGCCAGCTCATTCCCCAAAATGCCGATCCGATTGAAATCAATGGCATTTTAGGCTGCACCGAAGATCACTTCGCCAAATGGTGAAGCGATCTCAAAACTTTCAATTAATCCTGATCAATGGGTTGAGGACCGGCGGTGATATGCGCCGTAACACTCGCAGGCATTACTGTTTTTTGCCCCAACAGCAGATCAGCTCGAACGTGCGCGCCCTTGTCCAACCCGCGAACGCGAAGCCCGGAAATAAGCGCTAACATTACGGTTTCAGCAAAGAATCCGACCCAAACGCCCTGCGCGCCCCATTCCAAGCAATAGCCCAAAGTCACGGTCATCGGCAGCGAGACGAACCAAGCCGCGCCGACCAGCAAAAACAAGCAAAATTTGGTGTCACCAATGGCACGCAACGCACCCAAGTTGGCAGTGTCAATGGCGTCAAAGATTTGAAAACCCGCTGCGAGCATCACGATCTTTTTGCACACATCAATAACAGCCGGATCTTCGTTGAAGAAGGTTGCAATATAACTACCGAATATTGCAAAGAAAACGCCACATCCGCCCATAAACAGAACTGTGAGAAAGCGACCATCTTTGAGCACTCTTGCCGCGCCAGAATAATCCGCAGCGCCCACGCGACGGCCAACTAAAACACCGGTTGCTTCACCAATGCCAAATCCAGGCAAGTACGAAACGCTGATCATGTTGAGCATGATTTGCGATGCCGCGAGTTCGGCGGAACCAATCCAAGCCAAAACCACGTTAATTGCCGACCAAGAAACGGAATTTAGCAATGATTGCGCCGCTGTAGGCATGCCAAGTTGAATGGCGTTTCGCATCAATTTGCGACTTGGCATTGTGAATGAGCCAAAGATCTTTTTGTAGCGAATCGCGTACATCAGCGTAATTGCAATGGTTCCGGCCAAAGTGGCAATTGCAGCACCCGTTGCTTCAAGCCGAGGAATCGGGCCACAGCCGAAAATCAAAACGAAATCCAAGCCAATGTTGACCGCGTTGCCGACCAACCCTGCCCACATGCGAATTTGCGTGTCACCCAATCCCTGAAGTGCACACTGAAACGCAAATCCCATAATGGAAATCGGCAATTCAATCAGGCGCCACTTGGTGTAATCGCGGCTTGCGAGCTCAAGTTCTACTTCACGACCTGTCATAAACTGCAGGCCAAAGAACAAGAGCAAGATGCCTAAAATTAAAGCAATTACGCCGGATATCGCGCCGATACAAATCGCCGATCCGCCGCCTTCAGCCACACGCTGCTTGTCTTTTGCGCCATCCGCCGCAGCGATTACACTTTGTGAACCCGTCGCTAGACCGCGAAAAAACGTCATCAGCGCAAAAAGCAGCGTCGACGACAACCCAACACCAGCCTG
>JAZUEA010000063.1:0-2336 GCA_045639945.1 Myxococcota bacterium | reverse complement strand
CTGCCATTTTTGTTTGTGCCCACTTTGACAGGTGTAGCAGGAATCCAGTTGCCGTTTTCGTCGTATTCGGGAGTGCACTTCCAGCCAGTGATGCAACCGTTCGTTTCAACGGGCTCGCAACTGCCAACTTTTACAGTATCGACAGTGTATAAATGACCGTCGGCGCCAAGTGTTACGCAGTCGCACTCCACGCGACCCATGGTGCGCAAAACGGAATTTCCGTCTTCATCTACTGTGCGTTCGGTGCAACCACAGCCATCAAGCGGCAAACCGCCTTTGCCTGTTACACAGCGGAACGCCATCGATTCGGCGCCCAAAATTTCCGCTTGGAATGTAGAAGTCGATTCCGAACACGCGGAAAAAACGAGAGCGAGCGCAAGGAGGGCGAAACGTTTTAGCATCAATAATATCCCAGCATTGTGAATCGCGTTTCAGAGCCCGGCTCTAAATCGAGGATGCCCACTTGGTCGTCCTCAAAGCAGGTGACGTAACCGCGAAGCGCGCCTGATTCGTCAGGCATAAATGCGAGATCGTGTGGACCTTTGCACGTCTCGATATCGGCCACTTTGGTACGCAAATCAGGATCAATGACAGAAATTCGATTCGCATTCAAAGCAGTAACGTAGACCAGACCTTCACCTTTTTGATCTACGATTTCGTCACCGGCTCCGCGTTCAAAAACAGAAGAAGATCGGCTTTCACCCGCTCTCAGACCGGCAACGCGAACGACATTTGCTCCCGCTCCAGCAGGAATGCCGCTCTTCACCAAAACATGGCGAGGTTTGCCTGTATCGTCGAGTGAAGTGTCGTAAATCCAAAGAGAATTTTCGGCGCTGTTGAGGATGTATAAAAGTGAACCGTCGGCGCTGAATGCAATGCCGCGCGAATATCCTGCAAACGATGAAGCTGACGCCGAAAGTGACGCCTGTGAGAAAATCTCACAATCCGTGTACCCACCTTCGGGGCGAGTTGAGGATTCAAGTGGACGCGGCGTAAGCACTGAAATGGTTTGACCGTAGCGATCGGTAACGTAAAGCCAGTTTGTGCGTGGATGCCACGCTAAGCTGGTTGCGCCTTTCGTGAGCGTGCCGTCGCAGCCGTATCGCAATTCGTGACCATCTTGGTGAAAGATGGAAATCTCGCCTTTTGCAACGTGCGAAACGGCTAATCCGAGCTCACTCAACGATAATCCATAAGGATCGCTGAGCATGTCGTTACCGTTGGGCAATTCGTCAACCAAGTAAGACTTGTCGCACGTTTTGGGTTTGCCGATGCGATCTTTTTGACCGCATTCAACGAGTCCATTTTCGGGATCTGCCACAAACGATGTCAGCGTATTGTCGTCGCGGGTTGAGATGTAACCCAGCGTTTCACAAGGAGAATCTTCACAGTCGTTTCGACGCGCGAGCAGAATTTCACCAGCGAAGAGACCAATTTTTGTAGTGGCCTCTTCGACAAGTTTTCCTGCGTAAGTGTCGTAAACAACCAGCGTGCCCCCGTTATTGCTGCGTTCGAAGCCGGCGTTGGCAACGTAGAGGTACTGACCATCGGGGTGGGCTGCGATGCCCGTAGGCGAAAAGAGTTTGTCACGCGGCGGTGCCGTGCCGATCTCTTCACTTGTGCACCCGATGCAGAGGGCGAGCAACAAACAAGTTCTCAGGTGCAAGGGGAACTCCTGCAAACGCAAGGCAAATCGCGGAGGGATTAACTCTCGCTCGAATCGTCATCGAGCTCGTCCGCATCGGAATCAGTGTAGCTGCTTCTTTCAACGTCGTCTGCATACAGCGCCGGATCGGCGTATTCAGGATCGGCGTAAAGCGGCTGCTGATCGGTATTTTCGATGTACGGCTCGTCTTCTTCATTCTGGTCGACGCGCTTAGGAACGTTTCGACCAGGACGACGTGAACGACGCTCACTGGGCGTGTTGCCACTGCGGCCATTGCCCAAGTTGGAAGCGGCACGCATTTCTGCCAACGCTTCGAGATCTTCCGGCGTCATTTCAGGAAGGCCTTCGAATCGATTGGGATTTGCGTGCTTTGCATCGGCGGCGAGCATGGAGCGTTCTTCAGGGCTTAAAAGCTCACCCATGGCTTGGCGGCAAGCTTCGCAGCGGACGGCGTGGCGGTGCTTTGGCCAACGATCCAAACTGACGAAAACGCCACAAATCGCACATGGATACTCGACCATACCCTGATTGCGTTTGGACTGTACGTCGCAGTTGGAGTCAACCCCCAAGCGAGCGTTTGAACGAGCCCAAAATACTTGCGGATCTTCAAGTCCGTAAGGCGTCGCACTTACAAAGTAAGCCGGAGCTGAAGCGGGGGACGTTCGAGCAC
>JAZUEA010000062.1:0-4323 GCA_045639945.1 Myxococcota bacterium | reverse complement strand
GGCTATGGTTATTAGAGAAGAGAATAAGGTAGGTTAAAAAGAATTCAGCTTAAGCAGAGTGACACTTGATAAGACTGATTAAGTGTTGGCCATTTGAAAGAATAAACTTGGCAATCTAATCCCTTAGGCATCAGAAGTTTGATATGTCCATTATCATTCTCGAAGCTGATTTGATTCATCGCTCCTCGAAGTCCAATACCAAGCATCTTGAGATAGGCTTCCTTCAATGTCCAAATCTGAATGAATGAACTGAATTGCTTACATTCCACTTGTGAAAATGAATCTTGCGCAACAGTTTGAGAGACTTGTCTTGAAGAAGGCTCAATATCTAATCCTGTGTTTTGATTATCGGAAATCAGACAACCAACAAGACCTTGAGTGTGACTCACACTCATTCTTAAGTACTCAAAAGATTCATTAACCAGATAAGGTCTTCCTAACGGTGCTCGTTCAAAATTCCATGACTGAGGATTAAGAGTTGAACCTTGAGAAACTGCTTTCTCTACATCGTCTTTTACATTTCGCCATCGCTCAGGCAGGGATTGTTCGAGAGAAATAACCGAACAACCATTTGTCACTTTGGGATTAACAATCGAAATACCAGCACAGAACAAAGTCAGAGCACCGCGAACAAGCTGATGCGCCGCCACGAATTCTCGCTGGCCAACTCGCAACCTTCGCGCTCGAGCGATTTCATCTTGAGAAAGCCATTGGAATAAGTCGCTCTTCTCAAGCGTTTCACTGGCTTCGTGCGCGGCTCTTGCCTCAAAATCGACTTTTGTTTCAGGATCGCCCGCGTTCGCGATGGATTGTAAGTAGAGGGAAAACGCCATATTCCTCCTAAATTGCAGTGAAATCGCGTACAATGCAGCACCTTTATTTTGGGAAACTACCATGAAAAAGATTCTTTGCTTCCTTCTCGCTTCGCTCGCCTTTTCGCCCTGCTTTGCGGACCAAGTTGAGCCGCTGAGTGAGCAAGCTCAAACGCTGCTCGCCAACCTGGACGAAGATCCCGAGCCCGAAGAGTTGGGAGCCACTCGCGAAGACCTGAAAAACCGCCACTATTTGTGCGGCGATGAAGCTCACCTGGAACTTTTCTACGACGATTTGAAGGATTTGGGCGGCGTTTACTTTGGCGTCGGCACCGATCAGGCCTACTTGTTCGCCGGTTGGATGAAGCCGGATTTGGCGTTCGTGACCGACTACGATCCGTGGATCAAGCGCATGCACCGCGCTTACTACGTTTTCTTTGAAGCGGCCGACAACATTGACGACTTCGTCAACTACTGGGATCCGAAAAACGCCAAGTCTACTCGCGCGTTTTTAAAGGAGAAACTCGGCAGCGAGTACCGCTCTGTTGTTGAAGTCTTCAACGAAGGTTCGCAGAAAGCTCACCGCCGCCTAAAGCGCCTGCAAAAGTGGATGAAGAACGCCAAGGTTCCGTCGTTCGTGACGGATGACGCGCAATACCAGTACGTGCGCGAAATGGTGCTGAAAGGCCGCTTTAAGGCTGTGGTTGGTAACTTAGCCGACACGCACGCGTTGCAGTCAATCGCTAAGATTTCCAAGGACTTAGGCTACACCGTCCGCGCGATTTACCCGTCCAACGCTGAGCAGTACTGGAAGAAGTACCCAACCGAACTTCGCGACAACATGGCCGCCCAACCGTTCGACGAAAAATCGATCATCGTGCGCACGTTCGCCACGCACCCGCTCAACGACGATTACCAGTACAACATCCAGGGCGCTTACTCGTTCACGGAAACGCTCAAAGCTGGAAAAGTTAAGAATATTCGCGGGCTTATCGACGCGAACAAACCCAAAGACACTTTCCCGCTGACTCGAATCGAAAACAAAGCGTCCGACATGCCTGCCAAGGCTGAAGCGGCTGAACCTGCCAAGGTTGAAGCGGCTGAACCTGCCAAGGTTGAAGCTGAACCTGCCAAGACCGAAGCGGCTCCGGAGGCTCAACCTTGAAGCGCGCCCTTTTCACTCTCGCCAGCCTTTTCGCTTTGAGCGCTTGGGCGAACGAATCTGACGACAGCAACGCTGAAGCTCCGGCCGCTGAAGCTCCGGCCGCTGAAGCTCCGGCCGCTGAAGCTCCAGCTGCTGAAGCACCAGCTGCGAAAAATTTACCAAGTGGTTCTGCGGACTTGCCAGCGTTTCCGGATAGCGCGACTTGCACTTACACGTCGTACGCGTGGGACACCGTTACCAAAAAAGCGACCGGCCGCGAGAAATTCACCAAGACCTACGGCGAACTCACGGCTGAAGAGCGCTCCGAATTCGACCCGCGCTGCACCGTTTGCAGCGAAGATCAGGTCGAAATCGCCATCGACGGTTTGCCCAAAAACAAAATCTGCCGCTACTACGCCGATTCCGTGAAAGCTGCACTTGAAGAGCTTAAGGCCGAAAAGTCCTTTGAAATCACAGCTCTTGAAGGTTATCGTCCCGGCAAGACGCGCGGACCAATCGTCAACGGCAAACGTTCACTCTTCTCGAACCACTCGTACGGCACCGCCATCGACATCAACGCGCCTCAAAACGCGATTTACTCGAACTGCCCGGGCGATCGGAAAAACGAAGACGACTTGGCGGGTTGCAAAAAAGGCATCGGCGGACCGTGGCGTCCGAAAGCCGATCCCAAGCACAGCATTGACCGCAACAGTCCTGCATTCAAAATCTTCACCAAATTCTGGAAGTGGGGCGGCGACCTTCCAAAGATGAAAGATTTCATGCACTTCTCAATCACGGGTGAATAATGCGTTCGCTGCTCGTCTTGCTTCTTAGCCTTTTCGCGTCTCAATCGTGGGCGCAATCGTACGTCGTTGTAAAAGGTGACACGCTGGCCAGCATCGCGAAGAAGCACAAATGCGGCGTGAAAGACCTGACCAGCGCGAATCCCAAAGCGACGAGCGGCTTGCGAATTGGTCAAAAGCTTCGACTGCCTAAGGCTTGTGTCAGCAAGAACGCCAGCAAGAGCGCCGACAAAAAGACAAGCAAATCGAGCAAGTCCACCGCTTCAAAGCCGCATAAGCCGCGCGTTGTGCCAAAGGGCACCATCGACCAAAACGTTTTGGGCGAGCTTTTTGCACAACATGGGCTTCGAATTCCCAAGCGATTCAAAGCCTTGGTGGTGGACATCACGCTCAGCAAAAACGGCAAGCGCATTCAAAAAGAAAACTGGTTCGCTTACCGCAACACCGCTGATCTTAAAGACGATTGGAATCCTGGCTCGACCGTAAAAATCTTCTCCGCGTTGGGCGCCGCGCTCATTCTTAAACGCAACGGCTTCGACACGCGCGCGGAAGCCACTTTCCACGATCCGAACGGCGTTCCAAAAGTCTACAAAGTCAACCAGCTCATCAGCGACGCGCTCGAAAAAAGCGACAACCTTGCGCACAACCGCTTGGTTCAACTCGCCGGCCACGACTACCTAAACGGCACCGTTTTAAAGCGCCTCAACCAAGCGGGCATTCACAAAGCCTACCAACAACCAGACTGGATGCAGCTCACCGGCGGCGACGAATGGCTGCGAAACTCGCCCGTCATCGATCTCAAACTGGGCCCCAAACGCACCACGTTCAAACGCCGCACAGGTTCCGCCGGCAGCTTCGCGTGTCCGTACTCAAGTGCATGCGCGACGCCGGCCGACCTTGTGCGTGTGATGCGCCGTATCATGCTCCACGAACAGCTTCCGCAAAGCGAGCGCTACAATCTGGGCGCTTACGAACTGCGGATCATGCGCGAAGCACTCAAGGCACACCGCAAACGTGGCATGGAAGTGGTCGATGGTCTCGAAGCTGCGTTTAAAAACGACGACGTTGTGACGTATCACAAGCCTGGTTTTGCAGGTGACTGGATGAGCGACGTCGTCTACATGTACAAGCGGAACTCCAACAAGCGGTGGCTCATTCTCGTGGCAGCTTATCCGGGCCGTAACTCAGTGACACGTGCAAGCGAAGTCATTGGTCGAATCATTGCGAACGGTGAGCTCGAATAGCAATCCGACTTGGTTTTCACCGAATCCTCTCCATCACTGCCTTCACTCTTTAAACGCTCACGATAAAACCAAACCATCAACGCAGCGTTTTCAGCAACTCTAAGAGCAAAACAATCCATCAACATAATAAAGACGATTTGGTTTAATACTGAACTAAACCGTCATCATCATGAAAACAGTTTAGTTTGAATCTAAACCAACTCAGCAACACGTCATTGTTTGCTTAGTTAAGAGTTTAAATAAGTCGTCATCATCATGAAGTTTATTGAGTTGAGCACTAAACCAAACCATCAATAAGCAGTTGTTAAAGTATTTTAGTA
>JAZUEA010000061.1:0-1968 GCA_045639945.1 Myxococcota bacterium | reverse complement strand
ACACAACCTTCTTTCCACAAGGAACTACGAATGTCGATTTCGCCTCCTGGTGCTCGAATAAGAGCTTTCCTTCTGAGCGTCGCATGCAGTTCGATGCTCTTTTTCTCCGGTCAACAAGCTTTTGCGCACAATGGTCCTGGTGACCACGCTCATCCCACTGAAATAACGGGCGTTGTTAACACGGAACAGGCTCTGAACGCGATGCTTGCCCAAGATGCAGCGGATGCTCACGCGCCCACTGCGCAAGCGGAACAAAAAAGCGTTCAATCTCAGCCTGCCGCGAAAAAGAGCTTCCTCGAAACTGTCTCACCCATTCTCATCCTGCTTGCTGTTGTTGCCTTTGTGTTGAGCCGCCTGCCTAAGGTGAAAGAAATTCAGCACTCAAAGGCATTTTTGCGTCGCCGCGTTTTAAACTGGGCGCCGCTTGGCCTTACTTACATGCTGCTCTACATGGGGCGCTACAACCTCAAAGTAAGCCAGCATGCACTGGGCGATTTGTTCTTTAATGGCGCGCCGCTCATGACCAACGCGGGCTTCTCGCGAATTTTCATGGTTGGCACCATTGTTTATGGCTTTGCGTTTGTGGTGAACGGCCCGTTGACAGACCGAATCGGCGGTAAAAAGGCGATTTTGTTTGGTAGCGGTGGAGCACTTTTGATGAACGCCTTGATGGCGCTCGTGACGTGGCGTGTTTTAGGTGAAATCGATCAGACGAATCCACTTCCGCAGCTCTTAAGTCCTCACTTGGTATTGATTTTCTCGATTCTCTACGCCGGAAACATGTACTTCCAAAGCTTTGGTGCGGTGGCCATCGTCAAGTGCAACGCACCTTGGTTCCACGTTCGTGAACGCGGCGTTTTCGGTGCAATTTTCGGCATTTTGATCTCGCTCGGTCTTTACTTCGCCTACGACGTGGGCGGCATGGTCAAAGACAATCTGCCATTGCCGTGGGTCTTTGGTGTGCCGGCTGTTGCGTTGGGCGCCATGTGGATTTGGAATTTCTTTGGCGTTCAGGACACCCCCGGTGGCGCAGGTTACGAAGACTTTGATTTGGGCGATGCGAGCTCTGGCGATGACGGTCCGCAGTTGGGTGCGATTGAGGTTTTCAAGCGTATGCTCAAGAACCCCATCGTGATCACCATGGCCTGCGTGGAGTTCTGCTCAGGCTTCCTTCGTCAGGCGATTATGCAGTGGTTCCAAACCTTTGCGAAGCAGACCGATGCCGTGCTTGGTATTCGCGACTCATTCGTGAACCAAAACTGGGGCATGTTGCTCTGTGCAGCTGGCATTTTGGGCGGCGTGATTGCTGGCATTATTTCGGATCACGTTTTCCAGTCTCGTCGTGGTCCGGTTGCCACTTTGCTTTACGGCATTTTGCTGACTCTCGCGATCGTTTTGACATTCACATTCCGCATTCCTGCTGTGGTCTGCTGGGTTGTGATCATCATGTCGCTTGCGGTGATTGGTGTTCACGGCATGCTTTCGGGCACGGCGAGCATGGATTTCGGTGGTCGTAAGAATGTCGGCGTCGCGGTGGGTATCGTTGACGGCTTCGTTTATCTCGGCACCGCTTTCATGTCGCTTGTTTACTCGTTCATTCTGCCTTCCGATCAGCTCGATCCTGTTACCAACACTGTGCCTGCGGCTGATCCAAATAACTGGATTGCCTGGCCGATTTCCATGATTCCCATGGCTTTGATCGGTGTCTTCCTGGCTTCTCGCCTTTGGAATGCCAACGCAAAAGCTGCGGCAATTCACAACAACAAGTGAATCACAAATCACCATGCCGGTTGGCGTGGTGCTCTCCAAAATGCTGCAAGCTACAGGTCAGCTCAAGTTGAGTTGACCCGCTCGTTGCGCGTCATCAATGATTTGGATTGCCAAATCCATCATTTCTCAATCACTGTAAAAGTAGTGCGGATAAAGCTGTACTGCGGTCGCTCAATGTTTCGGCATTGCTGCGGCACT
>JAZUEA010000060.1:0-2408 GCA_045639945.1 Myxococcota bacterium | reverse complement strand
CAGTTGTCGCAGCTGTCGCCCACGCCGTCGCCGTCGCTGTCGCCGGACAGCTCACCGAAAATTCCTGGGCACAGATCGCAAACGTCGCCTTTGCCGTCTCGATCCAAGTCGTGCTGGTCGGGGTTGTAAACGCTCGGGCAGTTGTCGCACGAATCCGGAAATCCGTCGTGGTCGCTGTCTGTTCCACCGGTGACGCCGCGGCAGGGATCGCACAAGTCGCCCACGCCGTTGTGATCGTTGTCCGCTTGATCGGCGTTCGCTAATCCTGGGCAGTTGTCGCAGGCGTCGCCCCAGCCGTCGTTGTCGCGATCTTTTTGAAGTGGATCGGGCGTGTTTGGGCAAATGTCACAGGCGTCGCCCACGCCGTCGTGATCAGCGTCCGCTTGGTCGGGATTTGCAACGCTCGGGCAGTTGTCGCAGGCGTCGCCCACGCCGTCGTGATCGGCGTCCGCTTGATTGGGATTTGCAATGTTTGGGCAGTTGTCGCAGGCGTCACCGATTTTGTCGCCGTCCAAATCGCTCGTGGTTGGGTTGGAAAGGCTGGGACACAAATCGCAGGCATCGCCTATGCCGTCGCGGTCGCCATCTTGTTGGTCGGTGTTGAATGTGGTTTGGCAGTTGTCGACCAGATCACACACAAAGTCGCGGTCGGAATCAGCGCATGCGTGGCCAAGCGAACCTTCGAGCACCAAAATCGAAAGCGCCTGACGGCCAAATCGGTTTAAGTCGCCGGTTTCAAACTGACCGTTCGAAGATTGCAGCGACAAAAGCGTGTAGAGCTGATCGTAACGCCAACCCGGCGGCGTTGCGCTGTAGTAACCTGCGTCACCAACGCCAAAGGTTGAAACGCGGCTGTCGGAATTTGGATCGCGGTGCAGCTGTCGAGTGGCCAGCTCCGGCGAATCGTTGGAAGCAAGCTCGCCCAATTGATCAGTGGACAAAAGCTCGCTCGAAAGTTGGCTATTGTAGGCGGCTGTTTGTTCCAGCCACGAAAAAGCGCGTGTTTGCGCCCAAAGTGATTCCGCGTAGTACGCCTGAGATGCGCGGCTGTACGAGTAGCGGTTTCGCAAAAATCGCACAAACGCCTGCGTGGTTGGGTGATCAAGCGAAATGCCGGTCAGCGCAAAAAGCCCAACGCCTGCAGCGGTCGGCAAAATCGACGGAGACGCCTGAACCGTTTCGCCGTGGCCGCGCTCTTGAGTATCCAAATCGCCAGGCTTGGCATTGTCCAAAAATGCATTCGCCGAGCGTTCCAACCGCGATTGCACTTCATTTAAATATTGTGCACCCGCCGATTGAAAACGCGAGTCCGAGTAGACCGCGCGCGCCGCAGCCAAACCGGAAGCCGCTTGGAATGTTGCAATGGCGTTGTTGCAAGCTTCGTTGGTGTCGCACCAATAACCGCGAGAGTCTTGAGCGCGTTCCAGGCGAGCAACAATGGTTTGAAGCGTCGCGAGAGCAGTGGCTTGTTCCGGACCACCACTCAAAAGGTAGGCAGAAATCGCCATGGCGTCTTGGCCATCGCGGTAAGCCGAAAATTGTGCAGAAGTGGCGCGAGCAAAAATGAACTGAAAAATCTGGGCCAGTCGAGCACGGTCTGTAGAAGAAGCGCCGCTCCAACCTTTGGGTTTTCCATTGGAATCTGGTCGCTCCAAAAGTGAGAGCGCGCATAAACCTGCAGTGTCTTGTGCTGCGGATTGAGCTTGGAAAGCGCCTTGGTTTGCGAGCCAGTTCAAGCCGCGGTCAACCGCAGTGGCAACATCGTCGCTGAGCGGTGTGGCCGCTGCTGGCTCCGCAAGGCAAAGCAGGGGAAGAAGAAATGTCCAACGCATAGAACCTCCACGCGTGGGAATGGTTTGTGACGTTTGGTGGGTACCAGATCCAGAGACGAGATGCGCGAGAAAAGCGAGAAATATTAACAAGTTCGAGCTTAGAGTTGCTGTTATATGATTCGCGTGAAACAATATTGCTTTGTTTGACCGGCTGGAGAGGGATCTATGGCCATTGTGATGTTGAGTGGCGCGGGACACATTCGCTTGCCGCAGTCTGTAAAAGAAAAACTAGGCCTTGCCGCCGGTGACAAAATTGAAATGCGCATGGTCGAAGGTGGCTTCGTGGTGCTCACCAAAGAATTGGTTAAGCCGCAAGTTTCCGACATCGAGCATCCGACCGAAAAACCAAACGTTCGTCCAAGTTACGTTTGGGTGCGCACCGGTCACTTCGAAGACGATCCGCAGCCGCGCAATCGCGTCGAACCCGGTTACCGTGGCGGCTTACAAGGCTATCGCAACAACTACCTCGAAAACGACGAGTACTGAGTTCTTTGCGTCTTACCTTGCCTTTCTCTGAGTTGCTTTTATCTCACCCTAAAAATCTCTGAAGACTCTGATAAAGAGTAAATTTCTAGG
>JAZUEA010000059.1:0-1636 GCA_045639945.1 Myxococcota bacterium | reverse complement strand
GTAACTTTCTCCGTTTTCACTTCGATTCTCTGCTCGCCCGCTCTCTCCCCTACCGTTTCTCAAGTGGTTTTCATCCAAACCAGATCAACTTTCACCGTTTTTCATTGGGTTTGATATCAAACCAACTCAACATCTCTGGTTGATGATGTGGTTTCGCTTAAAACCAATCCATCTTTTACGAAGGATCACTCGGTTTTAAACAAAACCAGCTTATCTTTTTAGAAGAACGTGCTGGTTTTCATTCAAACCGCATCATCACGATTTGAATGATCATGTGGTTCAAGCTCAAACCAGAGCATCTTTATTTGAGTGATCATGTGGTTGAACTCAAACCAGAGCATCACGCGCTGCATGATCAAGTGGTTTAAGTTCAAACCAGTACATCCTTCAATGAGAGATGCTTTGGTTCAACTTCAAACCAGTTCATCCTTCAACGGAAGATGCTGTGGTTCAGCTTCAAACCAATTCATCTTTTTTGAGGGATTGAGTGGTTTAAGCCAAAACCGGTTCATCTTTCACAAAGAGTTGTAGTGGTTGAGCTTAAAACCACTCTATCTTTCAAAAAGAGAGACAGTGGTTGAGGATTAAACCGATGTTTCTGTTTTAAAGAGAGGAAGCGGTTAAGAAGAAAACCGAGGCGAGATTTTTAGCGGATGAAATTGGTCCACTCGCGCTCTTCGTTGAGCTTGGGAATTTCGATGCCGTTCTGAGCGCTAACCGCGATGCACTTCATGAGCCAAGACATGTTTTTGGCAAGCATCCGCATCGTCTGCATGCCTTCCAAGTCCTGTTTGACGTCTTCAGGCTTGTTTCCGTGGACCATGGGCCAGTACTGCGAGCCCACGATCGGCATGTTCTTGATGGTGAAGTACTTGTACAAGACGTCGAGCGAGGCCGTTGTGCCAGCGCGGCGGGCGGAAGCGACTGCAGCCGCAGGCTTGTGCGAAAAGAGAGCACCGCCTGCGTAGAAAGCCCGGTCCAACAACGCGAGAAGCGCACCGTTGGGACTTGCAAAATAGACCGGCGTTCCAACGACTAAACCGTCGCAGCCTTCAAACTGCTCCAGGAATCGATTAACGATGTCATCGTCGAAGACGCAACGGTTGTTTGAACACGCGCCACATCCCACGCATCCACGCAAAGCCTTGGGACCCATCTGGAAGATCGAAGCCGAAATGCCTTCAGACTCGAACATCTTCTGCATTTCGTTGAGGGCGGTGAACGTACAACCGTTCTGATGCGAGCTGCCGTTTAACAGTAAAACCTTCATAACCACTCCTTGTTGCGAGGAAAGTCGGAGCATCTAATCCTTTGATCGATGTGTCAACTAAAACAAATCAATCGGTTTGGGCAAAAACCGTAACACCTCTAAATAAAAGATCGATCGGTTTTCACATAAACCGACATAATCTCACAAATTGAGGCATTGGTTCAGATCTGCAACTTCGCGTCTTTTCTTGATTTTCAACCGGTTTATCACTAAAGTGCCCGCTTTTTTTGAGGAGGCACCGAATGTCTTTGCGACTCTTTACCCTGATTCTCTTGTTCTCGTGTGGGTTCGCGTTCGCGCAGACTCCGCAGACCGAGGATGTTGCCACGGTGCGCTACGACTACACCAAATGGTCGCGCGTGGGCG
>JAZUEA010000058.1:0-8052 GCA_045639945.1 Myxococcota bacterium | reverse complement strand
CGTCGGGTTGTGGCGGAATGATCACAGAAGCATCAGATTGCGGCGGTTCAATGACGGAAGCATCCGGCCTGGACGGAATGATGATTTCTGCATCTTGAACTGTGGCGTCCACGATGGTGGCATCTTCAATAATTTCCGCATCTTCTTCATCGCCTGCGCCAATGGATTCGCCTGCGTCAGGCAAGTCGGTGGCAAGAGATGTTAAGCCGAACGAGCACCAAACTGTGCTGTTTGCCACAGCCGAGCAGGTGCGTTGGTTGTCGTGATAACCGTCCAGCGAGGCGGTCAGCGTTTGCGTGCCTTCTGGAACAGTGAACGAGAACGCACCATTCGCATTTGTGTAAACCGAGTTGCCAAGGGCGTTTTTGACCAAAGCACCTTGCAAGCGGCGTGACATGTCGTCGGTGCCCACGCCCACATCTTCAAAGATGACGCCGGTGAGTGTGCCGGTTGAAGAAGGCGGTGTGACAGGCGTGGTTGAGTGAGACACGTGAGCCACGTCCATCAAGGCGTTTGCGATTTCGGTGGCGATGAGTTGGCGTGAGTTGCTGTCGGCCATGAGGGGCGCATCGACTTCGCAGTTGTTGATGAAGGCCACTTCAGCCAGGCTCGCGGCCATGTGTGTGTTGCGCAAAACTGAATAATTTGCGGACTTTACACCACGGTCTCGAAGATGCCAGGCGCTAATCATGGCGTTTTGAATGGCTTGTGCGTAATCCTTGGTGGATTGTGAAACGCTTGTGTACGTGTACGTTTCGCTGCCGGTTGCCGGCGTGCCTGCGTTGGAATTGATATGCAGCGAGAAAAATCGCGTTGCATTTCGGGTGTTTGCAAATTCTGCGCGAGCCGTTAATTCCACAAAGATATCGTTGGTTCGCGTGAGTGCGTGCGACACGTTGTTGGCGGTGAGAATGTTCGAAATCCGCGTGCAGAGATCGAGTGTGATTTCTTTTTCCACCAAGTTGCAGCCCGATGCGCCAGGATCTGTACCACCGTGTCCAGGATCGATGACGTAGGGTAAATCTGCGTAAGCATTAGAGGAAACCAGCAGGGCAGAAAAAGCGAGAGCAGCGCGTCGTAACATCGGAAAACTCCGGAAAGTTGACGCATCTTAGCGGTTTAAGCTCGCTTTTCAACCTCGGCTTGCGATGTACAGCGAGTCTTTTTTTGCACAAATCTGAGTGGTGAGTTTTACGTGTGACCCACGTGCAGCAAAATGGCGAGAATGCTGAAGATAAAAAGAAGCAAAAGTCCAATCACTGTGGCGATATAACTTGCAATATGCCGCTGTTTGATGGGCTCGTCGGCGCCGGATTCAAACCACGCTTCTTGCACGCGGCGTTCGTTTTGAATCACCAACACAATCAGCAACACGCAAAGAGCCAGCGCACCAAGCGACAACACCCAAATTGCAATCACAAGTCCTTGGTGGCGAATGGTGTCGATGCTCGCTTTGGCGCTCTCGCTCGAATCGTAGAGCAGCGGTGGATTTCGGAGCTTTTGTGGAATCTGCCCAAGGGTTGCACGCAGCGCTTGAGAATCATTCGGCAATTTGAACGAGTCCAAGTCGTTTGAGCTTCCCAAAAACAAATAACGGCCGGCGCGAGCAGTGTCTGGCAGTCGCGACGACTGATAGGCCTGAATCCAAAGGAGTTGAGGTGTGGGCAGATTTTGCGGCAGAGCGATTTCTATCGACGCATGACCATCGCGAAGTTCGGTCTGCGCTGTGGAAATCCAAAAATCTCCAGCCCAAATGTCGATAAAAATCGGGCCAGTTCGATTGAGTGATTGAAGAATGCCTTTGAACTTTGCGCCTGGTGCCCAAAGAGACGACGTGGTGTGCAGCGTAAATTGCGTTGCCACCGGATAAATCGTGTGCACGCCTCGGCTTGGCTCGTCTTCTGCGGTTTTCACATCCAAATCGAAAACCGGCTCGACCAAGTTCAACTGCATGTGCGCAAAGCCGTTCGAATCCGTTTCAAGCAGCTCGGGCAGGGGAATGGTTGAGCGTCCACGCTTGAAGGCGGGCTGTACGCGCTGCGAAACGGGATTGCCAGCACTGTCTTTCAGCGAAATCGTGAGCGAGCCCGTGAGCCCCATGGGCAAAACGCCGTCTGTTGGAGCCACATCCACCACAAGCGAGCCTTCTCGCTCCACATAACGCTTTGATTTTTCAGGCGTTACGTTGAGTTCTGGCAATGCGTTGGATGCAACAACCTCAAGTGGTGCCACTGCCACAATCACATCGCCGTCGTCTAACGTGCCTTCTACGCGCAACGAATAAGTGCCAGGTTCGCGCGGAACTTCAAGCGTGGCTTGATAAATCGCGTTTCCTGTCAGCGTAGTCGACTGTGTCGGCACTCCTGATTGGTCGATGAGCGTTGCGTGAATGTCGCTCAAGTTCGCTGCATCGTTGTACTTGAGACTTTGAGCTTGGACGCGCAGCGCAAGTGTTTCGCCGGCCAGCGCTTTGGACGAGGCCAAAAGATCCAGGCTGTGACTTGCTTGCAGGCCAGTGAGGTAGAGCACCGCGAACAGTGCAAGTGCAATCCACGCGACCAAACCCGCAATCAGAATTTTTCGATTGCGAGTGAGAATGGGATTCAAAGGGCTACGCCTTCACTTGGAATGGGATCTTCAAAATCGTCTTCAGACAATTCCGAAGGTGTTTCGGCTGGTTGCGCGGCGGATTCGTCCACGCTTTGATTTTCTTCAGACGCCGACACCAATGCTTCAGAAAGTTCTGTTTCTTCCGCAACTTCCGGTGTTTCCGGTGCTTTTTGTGCTTTGGCTTTAGGCGTTGTGTCGATGGCGGCCAAACGTGCTTTCATTGCCTCAACATGTTTGTTGAATGCAGCTTTGTGTTTTGCTGGCAAGCTATTCGCACGTAATTTCTTGAGATTTCCAGGATCTACGTACTTGCCATTTTGCTTGATGCCCAAGTGCAAGTGCGGTCCGGTTGAGCGGCCAGTCGAACCAACCGTTCCAATGGTTTGCTTCTGTTCGACTTGCGCGCCTTTGACAATGTTTTTGTTGATGCGATGTAAGTGCGCGTAAAGAGTCTGCAATCCGTTACCGTGGTCAATGATAATCAGATTGCCGTTTGCGCCTTTCATGCCGGCGAATATGACTTTGCCGCTGGCCATGGCCCAAATCGGTGTGCCGGTGGGCGCTGCAAAATCGATGCCGTTGTGCTGCTTGGTGAATCCCAAAATGGGGTGACGGCGCTTGCCGAATCCGCTGGAAACGCGCGTGAATTTGAGCGGCGTTGCGAGCAAGTTTTTGCGCGCGGATTGACCGTCTTCCAAGTAGTACTCGCCGGTTTCGCCATTGGGCGCAAACCAGAAGCTGCGGAAAGTTCCTGTTTTGCCTTGGTATTCCGCTGCGAGCACTCGACCGTATTCAATAAACTCGTCTTCTTTAAAGACTTTTTCGACGATGAGTTTGAATTGATCGCCTGGATGCGTGTCTTGGTAAAAGTCCACATCCCAAGCGAAAACGTCGGTGATCATCTGAACGATCGAAGTTGACTCGCCGGTTGATTGCACTGCGCCCCAAAGTGAAGACGTAATTTGGGCGCCAAATGCAGCTTCAACGGTGTGCGTCAAAACGGGTACGCGCTGAGCTTCCAAACGGCCGTTTTCGTTTTGTGCAACTTCGTAAATCTCAAGCGGCGTCGGCTCAAAGCGCAAAGACTGAATCTTTTGCTGAACTAAATCGCGCTTGTAGCTGAACTTTGCACCGGGCCTCGCGTAACGAAAATCATAAAGCGTGCTCAGCGATGCAACGACGCTGTGAATCTGCGCCGGAGAAAATCCGTGCGATTCTAATGCGGCCGAGAATGTTTCTCCGTTGCGAAGAACACCTTGGCCTTCTGGCAAAATCGGTTTGGGAGTAGGCGCTGCTGGTGTTTTGGGTTGCTCTGGCGCAGGCGGAGGTTCCGCAGATTCGGAAGTGCCCGCGTCGGCATCCGCGAAACTACTCTGTTCATCGAGTTTTCGCGTGTTTTCACCAAAGTAGAGCAGCGCGCAAATGGCGGCCGCGACGATCAAGATCCCAGCGGCGATTTCTCGTCCGCTGAGACCCTCACGTCGGTAGAGTTTCGACATATATAATTAGTAACGATACCACTCAGACTTGTACGGACCATCGACCGAAACGCCGATGTAGGCCGCCTGCTCGGGCGTGAGCTTGGTGAGCTTTGCACCCAACTTCGCCAAGTGAAGGCGAGCGACCTTTTCGTCCAAGTGCTTGGGCAGTGTGTAAACCTGCTTCTGGTAAGCAGAGAGGTTTGTGGCGAGTTCGATCTGAGCGAGCGTCTGGTTCGTGAAGCTGTTCGACATCACGAAGCTCGGGTGACCCGTCGCGCAACCCAAGTTGAGCAAACGACCTTCGGCCAAGATCAAAACGCTGTGGCCATCCGGGAAGGTCCACTTGTCGAACTGAGGCTTGATTTCCTTACGAACGATGCCCGGAATCTTCTTCATGCCGGCCATGTCGATTTCGTTGTCGAAGTGGCCGATGTTGCCCACGATGGCACCGTCCTTCATCTTGCTTAAGTGCTCGGCGGTGATGACGTGGTAGTTGCCGGTGGCGGTCACGTACACATCCGCGCGCGGCAAGGCATCTTCAATGGTGACGACTTCGTAGCCTTCCATGGCCGCCTGCAAAGCGCAGATCGGGTCGACTTCCGTGATGAGAACGCGAGCACCCTGGCCACGAAGAGACTGAGCGCAGCCCTTGCCCACGTCGCCGTAACCGCAGACCACGCAGATCTTGCCGGCGAGCATCACGTCAGAAGCGCGCATGATGCCGTCGACCAACGAGTGGCGGCAGCCGTACAGGTTGTCGAACTTGGACTTGGTGACGGAGTTGTTCACGTTGATGGCGGGGAAGAGCAAGGTGCCGTTCTTGGCGCGCTCGTACAAACGGTGAACGCCGGTGGTGGTTTCTTCGGTCACGCCGCGAACCTGCGGAGCAACCTTGTGCCAGTGCTTCGGATCCTGCGCGAACTGCTCAGCCAAAACCTTGAAGATTTCAGCTTCTTCTTCGCTTGAAGCCGTCTCCGGACCAGGAACAGCGCCCTTGTCTTCGAATTCGCAGCCCAAGTGAATGAGCAACGTGGCATCGCCGCCGTCGTCCACGATCTGGTCAGGACCACGATCCGGGCCGAAGTTCAAGGCGCGAGCTGTGCAACGCCAGTAGTCAGCAAGCGTTTCGCCCTTCCAAGCGAAGACCGAGACACCCTTCGGGTTCTCAACGGTGCCATCTTTGCCAACCACGACAGCCGCCGCCGCGTGATCCTGCGTGGAGAAGATGTTGCAAGAGCACCAACGGACTTCCGCGCCCAACGCAGCGAGCGTTTCAATGAGCACGGCGGTCTGAATCGTCATGTGAAGAGAGCCCATGATCTTCAGGCCCTTGAGCGGCTGGCTCTGCGCGTATTCGGCGCGAACCGCCATCAAACCCGGCATTTCTTGCTCAGCAAGAATGATCTCTTCACGGCCCCACGATGCGAGGGCGATATCTTTAACCTCAAATTCCATTGGAAACTCCATGATCTGGATGTGCGAGTGAAACCGCGCGGGAATATCGATTGCGCAGGGGATTGTCAAGTTTGGTGCAAATTGAGAATTGTTTGATTCAAGGCATTCTGCCGCGATCCTACAATTCTTTATTGTGTGCTTGGTTGCTTGTGTCGCTTTCGGGCGCGCTGTCTGGTTCTGACGTGGCGTTTGCAGTTGTGTCGCTTTCAGCAAGGGATTTGGCTTTTTCAAACGCTTGCTTGTGAAAACGCTTAAGCTCTGTGGCCGACATTTTGTTGTGGTGCTTAAACCACTGAATTGCCGTTTCACCAATCGCAACGGTGCCTGCGTACGCAATGGCTGAGTTTAAGGCCACGCCTGCAACTGGAATCAACTTGAGCGCCTGACGAGCAAGGTACTTGGCACCCACACCCAAGCCGATGGTCGCGAGGAGTTCTTTCACGTACGGCTTGATCGTGTGTTCCGTTTCGTTTGGGTGAAAAGCCAGGGCAATGTCGCGAACCATTGCGACCTGCAGTGGCGTGAGCAAGGCAATGTCTGCAAATGGCAAAGGCGTTGCCGTAACAGCAGCAGCTTGAGCCGCAACAATTTTGATGCGCTGGCGAAGTCCCATCACCATCAAGTCGACGTTCTGCGATTGCGTTCGCAAAAAAGCCATTTGTTGAGAGGGTGAAATGGTGTTCGCGATGCGCGCAGCCAGCTGTTCCAAACCTTCACCGGTTTGTGCCGACACAAAGCATGGCTCATTCACGCCCATCTTTTCTTGAATGCGCAACTTCCAAGCGGTGAGTTCACCCACTTCGAGCTGATCGATCTTGGTGATGACCGTAATGGCGTGACACGACTGCTTGAGCAAGCCTTCATGAATCCGCAGGTCGTCGTCGCAAAGTGGCTGCAGCGAATCGATCAAGTGCAGACAAAGACCAGCATGTTTAAACAGTTGCAGATCTAAAGCGCGATCCAGAGTGAAGCGGTCGCGACCAATCTCAAGGCGTTCAGGCGTTTCTAGCTCAAAATCTTGGTCGCGGTATGAAAACGGTGTGTCGGCGTTTGGAATGAGTGCTTCACGAAGCAAGGTCTTGCCTGGATGGCAGCGACCAAGCCAGGCAAGAGAAAAGACCTGCTGTGGTTTACGAAAGATCTGCAGCGCGTTGGAGATCTGATCGAGCATCAGTACCACGTAGCGCGGATGCCTAAGCCACCCATGTTAATGGGGTCTTTGGCAAAGGTGTGCTTGTATTCCGCTTCAACGGCAAAGGCGAGATTGGAGTTGGCAAAGAATTCATAACCAAGGCCGCCGCCCACGGTGAATGCAACGCCAAAGCTTTCGGTGTTGGGTTTCTGATAAGCCAGCTCATATTCGTAATGCGTAATACCGAGCATGGCGCGAATGTAGAAATCCTTGACCGCAAAGAAGTTCATGCCGAGCAAACCGCTGATGAGCGTTTGAGATGCGGTTTCTTCTTTGTGAAGCAGTGAAGTATCGCTCCACGGCGCGTAGTTGATGTTCAGCTCCAAGTCCAAGGTAATGGGAGTATCGGGAATGCCAGAACCCAACCTAAAGCCAAAATCAAACGCAATGTGTGATTCTTCGCCGTTCTTTTGAAGGCCCATGTCGATGTTCGAGATGTCTGCCTGCGTCACGTCGAAGCCGAGCTTGATGCCTCCCAAAATGCCCGAGCGATCTTTGTAGCCGTCTAATGCGAAAGCCTGAGAAGCGCTGAGCAAGGTGATGAGAGCCAAACCCAGAGAGATTCGTTTCATGATGAGCTCCTTCAACAACGAGATTTGGGCGCGACCATATCGAGAATTCGCGTCACGTTGCAAACGGTGGAAATTGAACAGATTGTAAATTGAAAAAGCAACCTGAACGAGTTGGCGAGGTGGTGGAACGTGTCAGCGGATGGCTGAGAAATTGACCAAGTGCAAGCCGCCATCTTGAACGTTGAGAGTGATCTCGATCGATTGGCCGTTGCGCTGCAATTTCAAAACGTGCTGTCCAGCAGGCAGATCGTAGCGAGCAAGCTCAAAGCGAGCCGGCAGCGTAACCCAACTGCGAGTGTCAGGCGTGTCAGCCGCCACCATCGCGCCTTCTGTGGCCAAGCCAATCAAGAGACCGAGCAGAGAAGCCGTTTCTTTGTTTCCACCTGCAGCAGAGGTGGCTGATTTGGCCAGCGCTTCAGAGGTTTCTGCTGCAATGGTGCGAGAAAGCAGGCGAGTGAGCGAAGAAGCCACCAGTGAACCGCGAATCGATTCAAAGTGCTTGATGACTTTGCTCTCTACATCCAATGCCAATTGACGACGCGCTTTTTCACCGTCGATGGTGAGTGTGGGCGCTGCTTTGTTGCTCTTGGACACAACCAGCGCCGGATAATTGACCCACTTCAGCGCGCTCTTTGCTGCGTACTTGCTCAGCTCTTCGGATTGTTTGGACGTTAAACGAACGCCAGGTCCAGGCTCAGAAGCGTAGAGCATGGCTGCACCCACGTGTTCACGCACAGCAACC
>JAZUEA010000057.1:0-1881 GCA_045639945.1 Myxococcota bacterium | reverse complement strand
TGTAGCACTGCGCCAGGCGAAAAGAATTCTCCGTGGGCACTGCTGCTTGTCCCGATTTTGGCCGCGTTCGGTTTGTTGCGTCGCACATCCAAGCGCAAGTTGGCAAAGCGCGCTGCGTTGGCTGCAATGGCGACGTTGCCGCTTGGCTGTGGCGATGACGGTGGTTCAAGCTCTGCGGCAGTGCCTGATGCTGCAGTTGCACCCACGATTTGTGCTGCAACCGGTCTTCCGATTACGATCGAAATCTGCGACGGCATCGATAACGACTGCAACGGTCAAACCGACGAAGTGTTTAACCTGCTGTCTGACGTGCTCAACTGCGGCGCTTGCGGCAATAAATGCGAATATCAGCACGCGGAAGCAGAGTGCATTGCGGGCAACTGCAAGATGGGCGCTTGCCTTCCGGGTGCATCCGATCGCGATGGCAATCCCGAAAACGGCTGTGAAGTTTTCTGCAGCACCGGTTCGGGAGAAGTGGGTGCGCCTGAACTTTGCGACGGCTTGGACAACGACTGCGACGGCCTGATCGATGAAGACTTTGACTTCATGGGCGATCCCGAAAACTGCGGCGCGTGTGGCAACAAGTGTGAATTCGCAAATGCTCAGGCTTATTGCCAAAACGGTGAATGCCGAATGGGTGCCTGCAATGTTGGCTTTGGAAACTTCGATGGCAATACGGCCAACGGCTGCGAAGGAATTTGCATCACCGACAATCCCGGCCCGGAAGTTTGTGACCTTCAAGACAACGACTGCGACGGAGAAACCGACGAAGGTTTCGACTTGATGACCGACGGCGAAAACTGCGGCGCGTGCGGCAGGGCTTGCTTGTTTGCGAACGGTGCAGGTTTGTGCAATCAGGGCGTTTGCGAGTTGGTCAGCTGCCGCGCGGGTTTTGTGGACGCCGATCACGATCCGGAAACTGGTTGTGAAAAGCGCTGCGAATTGACCGAAGGCGGTGTCGAAAAGTGCGACGGCATCGACAACGACTGTGACGGTTACACCGACGAAGATTTCGATTTGATGACCGACGTTGAAAACTGCGGATCGTGCGGCCACTCCTGCGATTTGCCGAACGCTGTTTCCGTGTGCATCATGGGCGCGTGCGAGTTTGATAGCTGCGTGCTGCCCTACGAAAACCGCGACGGTTACATCTCCAACGGTTGCGAGCACAAGTGCGAACCCACCAACGACGGCGTTGAAGTGTGCGACGGCATTGACAATGACTGCAACGGCGAAATCGACGAAGGCTTCGACGTGACCTCCGACATCAACAACTGTGGTGTGTGTGGTCATGTTTGCAGCGCGCCCAATGCAAATGTCGCTTGCGTCAACAGCCAGTGTGTCATCACAAGTTGCGAGCCCAACCACGTGGATCTCGATTTGACGTTTGAGAATGGCTGCGAATCGCAGTGCATTCCGACCAACGGCGGCGTTGAAATCTGCGACGGCCTAGACAACGACTGCGACGGCGCAACCGACGAAGATTTCCGACTCTACAACGACAAGGAAAACTGCGGTGCTTGCGGTGTGGTTTGCACTGCGGAGCACGGCACGCCATTCTGCAGCTCTGGCGTTTGCAAGATCTTGGCTTGCGACGTGGGTTACGTCGATTTGGACAAAGTTTACGAAAACGGCTGCGAATGTGTTCAGTCGAATGGCGGCATCGAAATTTGCGACGGATTGGACAATGACTGCAACGGCATCATTGACGATCCAGAATTAATGGCACCGCCGGCTGACTTTGAGCCCTGCTTAACACGTGGTGTTTGCGCTGACACCAAACCGACTTGTGTCGATCGCGCTTGGGTTTGCCAGTATCCGTCAACCTATGAAGCAAATGGTGAAACGCTGTGCGACGGGTTGGACAACGACTGCGATGGC
>JAZUEA010000056.1:0-14997 GCA_045639945.1 Myxococcota bacterium | reverse complement strand
AGTAAGACATGGATTCGTACTGAACGCCGCCATAAATGCCGACGAGCGAAAGCGTATCGAAGTCGTAGCTGTCCACGTTGAGGTTCTTGGACCAGTCAACGCGAATGTACTCACGCTCGTACCAAGGACGATCGTAGGTGTTTTCTTCAATAATATTGAGTTGTTCGCCCGTGGTGGAGTTGTAGGCGTGCGCAATATCGAAGTGCGATTCAATTCGATACGCAACCGCGATCACGCCGTCTTCAACTGGACCACCCGTGCCTTTGCCATCCGAGCCGTCGATGCGCTCGTAGGCGATACGACCGATGAGCATGTCCTCAGTGATCTGCCATTTAATGCGCGACAGAGGCTGAGCGTAGGTCGAAGTGAACAAGCCGTCCTGCGTGGCGCCGTAGCCAACATCGATCAACGTGCCCTGCGTGTAAAACTCAGGGTCATCGCGGGTATCAACAAAGTCTTCACCGATGAACCAAGCCTTTTTTAAAGCGTAAGGTTGCACACGGTTGACAGCATCACGCTCCTCGGCACAGCCCGCAAACAAGGCCAGCGCAAGGGCGACGAGTCCTAGAGATCTGTGCATCGAGTTCAATCCTTTTCAGCAAACAGGGCTGCGATGTTGAGTCGCAAATCCAGGTACCAAGTCGTGTAACGGTTAAAAAATGCAGTTTCTCGCGTTGAATCAGAAGCGAGCACAGGGTTCACAGTGCTTTGTCCCAGTGCGATCGACAGCTGCTCAATCGGCGTGACCTCAACTTCGAGGCCATAAAGTGCGAGGTCGCGGCGATCGGTGTTTTCGATGTAGGAAACATTGCTTTCCTCGATCTCCGCGACATCAAACAAGAAATCGTCAATGAAGCCCGCGCGAGCGGAAACCGTGATCCAATCAAGCGGAGACACGGAAAGTCCGAACGCGTTTTGCAAGCGCCACGCGACGTTACGAACACCGGTGTTGAACAAGCTGTCGCACTGCATGCTGTTCGCACAAGGCACAGACGGACCGTCCAATTCACCCGTGGTGTACTCGTAGAAATTCCGAACGCCCGTAAGCGAGTAGGACAACGCCAAACTGCCCACGTACGGGATCTTCCAGGAATACGACGCGCCTAAGTTGGCCGAGAGACCAACGCGCAATGTACGCGCCTGAGAAACAAGGCTCAGCGGCAAACGCACATCCAAACTGGCGGTTGTACGAAGGCCCCATTTTGAAAACGGAGTTGCACCTACACCCAACGAAAAATCATGAAAAAGCGTTTCGTTTTTGTGGGTTGTGTCGTCGGCCTCGGTAATTTCGCGCGAAAGCCCCATGTTGGCGTGCACGTTGACCCAGTCATTGAGCCAAAAGTACGGCGCCAAAGAGAAATCAAGCGCGTAGTACGGGTTATAAGTGAGGTCGCCCGACTTATCGAAGGTGTTTGCGCTTACCTGGTTCGAAACAGAAAACGAAGAACCGCGCAAAAAATGAGCAGGCTGTTTGCGGCCGACAGAGTCGGCCTCAGTAGTCAAGTAGGGGGTTCCAGGCACCTCCGGACCTGCACTTGAGACAACAGGGCTATCACTGACAGCACTCGAAGGCTCTTCAGCCTGAGCGTCTAAGGCAGCCGCAACCAACAACACGACCGCCCACCTTTGCCTTGAAGAAGGCTTACCTAGGTGCATCTTCCCCCAACCCTCTTTTGGAAAGAACTTCTCAAGTTACCTAACACACTACTTCGAGTCAACGTTTTCAGAGATTTTTCATCTAAAATTTCAAGTATTTTTCAATCCATAAAATCCACAAAACAACTCAACACATTGAAATCAAACAAAATCTTGTCTTAAACCAAACAAAACAAACTTTACAAATTGTCATTCAGTGAAAAATTTTCAAAAAAAACGACACATATGAGTAAAATCAGGAATAAATCACATTGGCTTTTGGTTTATACGCGCGCACCTTACGTGAGGTTTTTCATGCGTCTGAACGCTCTCATTCTTGCTGCGGGCCTCTGCGCCACACCTTTTTTTGCTATGGCCGAACCAACCACTCAAGTTTCTCAAGCAAACGCCAGCATCGATGCGATTCCGTACCAAGACGGCGCAACGTTTGCACTTCCACAAGCCAACAAATCCGGCGGTCCTGCACTTGCCGACGCGTTGGCTGCTCGCCACACCTCACGCGCTTTTAAAGAAGGCGTGATTTCTCAGCAGTTGCTCTCCGACATGCTTTGGGCAACGGCTGGCGCGACGCGTGGCGACAAACTCACCATTCCGACCGCTCGCAACCTGCAAAACTTCCACATTTACGTTTTGCTCAAGCAGGGCGCTTACCGTTACGACGCCAAGACCAATTCGCTCGTCGCGCAAAAGGCTGGCAACTTTTTGAAAGATGCCGGTCCGCAGCCGTTCGTGGGCACAGGTGGCGTCGAAATCGTTTTCGTGAGCGACACTTCTGTTCACCCGAAGCAGGAAGATCCCACTCACCCCAACACGGCGTGGATCACCTACGACGGCATGCACGCTGGTTCTGCGTCGCAAAATCTTTACCTGTTCGCCGCTGCACACGGAATGGGCACCGTCGTTCGCGGCATGGTCGATCGCGATGCGCTCAAAGCCAAGCTCGGCCTGCCTGAAAACTACGCCATCATCGCCGCTCAATCCGTGGGCCTGGAATAATCTTTTCCTTATTTATTAAGCCCACTGCCACACTCTGAAACTCGCCTGTTCTTGAAATCTTCACCTGTGCTCTTTAGAGTGCGCCGATTTTTTGCCGATTTGTGAGGTTCCGATGCGGCGCTACGTGCTCTTGGTCCTGGGTTCTTTTCTTTCAATCTTCCTCGATCAGTGGAGCAAACTTTGGGCGGTCGATGCGCTCACAGTGGGCGATATTTCTGCTGATCAGACTGGTTTTCACAGCAAAGTCATTTCTGTCATCGACGGCTGTTTCAACTTCAAACTCGCCGGTAACAAAGGCGCAGCTTGGGGCATGTTCCGAAACATTCCGGACGAATGGCGCGTGCCGTTTTTCGTTTTAATTAGCGTGATTGCGATCGGCGTCATTGTCTTTTTGTTCCATAAATCCAAGGGACAAAAATTGGTTTCCGTGTCGCTCTGCATGGTTTTGGGTGGCGCCATTGGCAACCTGATCGACCGCATCCGCATCGGCTACGTGATCGATTTCATCGACTGGTACTACGGCAGCAAACACTGGCCCACTTTCAACGTGGCCGACATCGCCATCACGGTCGGTGTGATCTTCCTACTCGTCGACATGATCTTTCGTCGTAAACCCGCAAACCAAGAAGAACTCGCGTCCAAATGAGACCCGTTCTCTTTAGCCTTTTTGGCGTTCCATTCCCCAGCTACTACACGCTGCTCATCGTCGGATTCATGCTCGTCACCGGCATCGCTTGGTTCGATGCCAAACGCCTGAACGTGAATCGCGACGACCTGATCGACATGAGCATTTGGATGCTCTTTTCAGGTTTTGTGGGCGCGCGATTGTTGCACGTGTTTGCAGACGGATACTTCATGGATTACGTGCACTTATGCACCGATCCGCTTCAAGTCGAAGTTCCGAGTTTCATTCACGTGGCCTGCACCAGCGATGCAGATTGTGTCGCAGCAGATGCAGGTGAACTTTGCGGCGGCGGTCACTGCCATCCCGGCCGCGATTGCTTGGCTGCGTTCAAATTTTGGCAAGGTGGCCTCGCATTTTACGGCGGTCTGATTTTGGCGCTTTTTGTGGCGATCTGGTTCATGCGCCGCCGCCAAATGGTCCTTCGCAAAGTGATGGATCTCACCGCCGCCCCCATTGCGTGGGGTTTGGTCTTTGGCCGAACGGGTTGCCTGCTCGCTGGTTGCTGCTTTGGTGCCATCGCTCCCAACCACGCACCCAGCATTGAGTTTTCAGGTTATGTGACAGAAGTCGCCGCCGACGGATCGTGCAAACCGCACTACGATCTCATCACCACCGAAAACGGTGAAAAAGTCTGCGCTATTGGTCGCCCCGCGTTCATCCGCCACGTAAAAGAAAACCGACTGCCGATGCACGCCAAACACAGTCTGCCGGTTCACCCAACCCAGGTTTACGAGGCTGCGTTCTGTTTCCTCATCGGCTGTTATCTGTTTTTCTGGCGGCGTAAACGCGTGAAATTCCAGGGCCAAGCGTTCTGGGAGTTCAGCATGCTCTACGGAATCGGTCGATTTGTGGTCGAATTTTTCCGCGACGACGATCGCGGACTTTGGTTCCTGAATTTATCGACCAGCCAGCTTATCGCCATTCCACTCATCGTTTTGGGCCTCGTGATGATCATTCGCGGCGGCCCGCCCGTTGACGAACACGAAGATCTCAAACCCACCTGATGCGTCCTATCCTCTTCTCCATTTTTGGCATTCCCGTTCACAGCTACCCAACGATGATCGCGCTCGGATTCCTTTTGGGACTCCTGCTCGTTCGTCGCGTCGCCAAACAAAGCGGCCTCGATCCACGAACCATGACCGACCTTTGTTTTTGGCTCTTAGCCGGCGGCCTAATTGGATCGAAAATCGCTTTTATTTTGGTGAACTTCGACGATTACTGGGATCCTTGCTTCAACCTTGAAGATTGGAACGCGACGCATCCAGCTCAGGCGCTGCCAGAAGCCGATTGCACTCGCTTTTTCACGTTCTGGCGCGGCGGACTCGTTTTTTACGGTGCCGTTTTTGGCGCACTCGCAGTGCTGGTTTGGTTCATTCGCAGCGAAAAGCAAAGTGTGGCGCGGTTTGCGGACGCACTCATGCCTTCTTTGGCGCTGGGTCAAGCATTTGGGCGAATCGGCTGTTTTCTTGCTGGTTGCTGCTATGGCCAGCCGAGTGATGTGCCGTGGGCGGTTCACTTTGGGCGCGGTACGCTCGCACACGTGGATCACGTAAAAAATCACCTTTTGCCGATCAGCAGCAGCGAAAGTTTAGCCATTCACCCAGTGCAGCTTTACGACTCTGTTTTCGGATTTCTATTGTGCGCCGTGTTGTTATGGATTCATCACCGCGCTCAAAAAAAGCACATTCGCCCCGGTCACACATTTTTGTGGTGGTGCTGCCTTTATCCGCTCAGTCGCAGTTTTGTTGAATTATTTCGCGGAGATACAGAGCGCGGTTACCTTTTTCACGTTTCCTGGCCTGCGCTCAACAAATGGCTTGCCTTGCCCGAAAACGCTGACACGTTTCTTTCAACGTCGCAAACGCTCAGTTTAATTGTGTTTTTTGTGGCAGCCGGAATTTTAGTGGCAAGAAGACTTTTGAAGAAAGATCCTGAAATCATTCAGGATTCAAGTTCGCATTAGAACAGCAGGCTCGCCAAGCGACGACGCGCGCGCAAAACGGCAGGATCTTCCGGGCCGATCAAATCGAACAAACTCACCACAGCTTTGCGACCACCGTCTTCCAAATACGAACGAGAACGCGAAACCACTTCTAAGAAAGCATCCAAGGCTTGTTCGTACTGGCCCGAAATTACAAGCGTTGCACCTAATTTGTACCAATTTTCGGCGCTGTCATCAGAGGCAAGCGCTGCACGAACCGCGTTTTCTTCGCCCGCGTATTCCGCAAATCCAAAAACGGAACGCAAACGCTTGGCCGCTGCAAAGTTCGAATCTTCTTCAGGAATCAGGTCCAACTGTGCCGCTGCTTCGTCGTGATCACCACTCTGAAGAGCAATGCGCGCCAATCCCAAATGCGCTTCTGTCAACGCACCATTGGACTGCAAAGCCGCTTCAAACGCAGACTTAGCCGTTTCCAAATCACCTGCGGCATAAGCTGCGCGCGCAAATTCCATGGGATCCTGCTCCGGTGGCTCAACAAAATGAGCCAAGCGCTCACGCACCTGCTTTTCGCTGAGCGACCCCTGGAATGCATCAACCGGCTGACCTTCTTTGAACAAATAAACCGTAGGTGCCACCTGGATTTGCAGCATTTGCACCAGGCGCATTGCCGTTTCGGCTTCCATTTCAGCCAGCTCAAACGCGCCTTTAAATTCCGTCGCGAGCTTTTCCAGCACCGACTTTAACTGCACGCTGCCACTGCTGCGCTGCGACCAAAACAGAGTAAGAATCGGCACTTCAAGGCTGCGATCGATAACTTTCGCCTCAAATTCCGACTCGGCGACACTGTAAAAATAAGTCTTCTCGTCCATTGGACCCTCCAAAAGCTGCAATGCTAATCACTCGCGCGCGGTGTGCAACCGTGAAACAGCATTCACCGTAACTGCCGCAGTTCTCTTGATTTTTGAGTAATGATGGCGCATTTTGCGCGAATGCCGATAAGTCAAGAAAGACGCGCTGCACAGGCGGAGATGCTTCAAAACCGCCTTCGCAAAAATGCGCGTCACCGCTTCCGTCAAGCCAAGCGCGAGGGTTACGACGCTCTGCGCCTTTATGATCGCGACATCCCTGAGATTCCGCTGATCATCGATTGGTACGCTGGCCGCCTTTATGTGGCAGGCTTTCAGCGCGAAGATGAAGTCGAGGAAGATCCCGAATTTGTTCAGGAACTTTCCTTGGCCGCCGCTGAATGTCTTCAGGTTCCCAAAGAATTGGTTTACCTGCGCCACCGCCAAAAGCAGCATGGCAACGACCAATACACTCGCCGAGCCGATTCTTGGCAAGGTCGCCAAGAAAGCCTGCAGCGCCGGTTCACCGTGACTGAATCAGGTCTGAAATTCTATGTAAATCTCGAAGATTACTTGGATACTGGCCTGTTCATTCACCACCGCCTTACTCGCTCGCGCTTCGAATCCGAAGCCGCAGGACGCGATGTGCTCAACCTTTTTGCGTACACCGGCAGTTTTACGGTTTACGCAGCACGCGGCGGTGCACGTTCAACCACAACCGTTGATCTTTCAGCCACCTACCTTGCGTGGGCCGAGGACAACCTCAAGCTCAACGGTCTTTACACTTCGCAAAACCGACTCATCCAAGGCGATGCTCGTGCATTTGCGCAAGAAATTGCGCGCGACGCACGCCGCGATGGGCCGGAATACGATTTGATCATCGCCGATCCGCCGACCTTCTCAAACAGCAAGCGCATGGAAGGCACATTCGACGTTATCCGCGATCACAAAGAGCTCTTGGCCGATCTCTACGCGGCTCTTCGCCCCGGCGGCGTTTTATACTTCTCTAACAATTCCAAGCATTTCCGGCTCACAGCTGAGCTTGATCAAGCTTGTCCCAACGCCATCGTCGAAGACATCACCGCATCGACCACTCCGCCCGACTTTCAGAGCCACCGGCCGCACCGCTGCTGGCGCATTCAAAAGCCTTAAACGAGAATTTCATGACTGCTCCTCTTCTTCGCAAATCCCCGTTTCGCACGGCCCGTCCACTCTTTGCGACCTGCGACGCCGGATTAGAAGCGCCCCTGCAGGCCGAACTGCAGGCCATGGGTATCACCGAGTTTTACCCCGACCACCGTGGCGTGGGTTTCATGGGCACGCCCGCTCAAATGTGGCGCGTCAACTTGGAAAGCCGCATCGCCAACCGCGTTCTCTTGCCCATCGCAGAATTTCCTGCGGCCACGCCTGACGAATTGTACGAAGGCGTTAAGCGCATCGATTGGAGCGCGTGGATGCAGGTGAGCCAGTCCATCGCCGTGGACGCCTCAACTCACCGCAGCCAAATGGAAAACACGGCTTACATCGCCATGAAGGCCAAAGACGCCATCTGCGATGCATTCCGCGAAATGACCAATCGCCGCCCCAACGTGGAGCGCGAAACGCCAGACATCCGCATCAACGCTCACATCGAAGACGACCACTGCATCATCAGCTTGGATTCTTCTGGCGAGCGTTTGCACCGTCGTGGCTACCGTTTGCAAACCGGCGACGCGCCCATCAAAGAAACGCTCGCGGCGGCCATTCTCGCCTTCTCCGGTTACGACGGCACGCGCCCTCTGGTCGATCCGATGTGCGGCTCCGGCACGTTCGCCATCGAAGCCGCGCTCATCGCCCGCAATGTGGCGCCTGGTCTCATGCGCCTTCGCGAAGACGGCCCAGGTTTCGCCTTCCAGCGCTGGCACGGATTTGACGCCCGCGCCTTCGAAGAAGTGGTTGAAGACGCCTACGAGCGCATCCGTCCTGCCGATCAATGCCCGTCGATTTACGCGCGCGACATCGATCCAAATGTCATCGAAAAAGCCAAAAAGAACGCCGCTCGCGCTGGTGTCGACAAGCACATCACGTTCGAAGTCGGTCGTTTGAGCGAAGTGCAACCCCTCGCGCCCAACGGGCTTTTCGTGGTCAACCCACCCTATGGCCACCGCTTGGGCGAAGGCCGCACGCTCGGGGGCCTCTACAAAACGCTGGGCATGGTGCTCAAGCAGCGCTTCACCGGTTACCGCGCCGCCATCATCGCGAGCCAAGACGCGCCGTACAAAAACATTCGCTTGGAAACATCGCTGCGCCAGCCGATGCGCAACGGCTCCATCGATTGCATGCTTTTGGGCTTCGAGCTTTACGAAGGAACGCGCCGTAAGATTCGGGAACCTAAAGAAAATCTCGAAAACGAGCAGACCGCTGAATCTGAAATCGCAGCCGTTGAAGATGAAAAAATCGAAACGGAAGTCGCGGAACTGAAAGCGGAAGTCGCGGAAATTTCAAGCGAAACTCAAAAAGAAGTTGCTGCAGAGCCAGAAGCCGCACCGAGCGCCGACGAAAAGCCAAAAGCAACCAAGAAGTCCGCTCGCAAGCCCAGCGATAAGCCCGCTCGCAAGCCCAGCGATAAGCCGCGCACTCACAAAAATGACGAGAAGTAATTTCTAAACACTTCGGAAATTACTTCTCTTTTAGCTTTTCCAGCTCACCCCACAAGCGCTGCGCTTCCGCCGGATCAAGTCGCTTCCAAAGTCCGGCAGGCGCAGATTCCAGCAATTTTTCAAACGACGCCAACCATTCCAAATCGCGCAAACGCGGATTGCCTTCCAGAGCCTTTTCGAGCGCTCTTTGCCACATACCGGCGCGGCGTAAGTTCTCGACAGCACGAGGTTTATCGGCCATTGCCAACGACAACATCGCCGCCGACGCGTAAGCACCAACCGCCTCTCGCAAGTCAAGTTCGCGCTTCAAATCACGAACCGAAAAAGCGCTATAAACCGCGTCTGCCTCGTGGATTTTGCCAGCCTGAATGAGCACATCAAACGCCTGCACTCGAAGCGCCTGAAGCGAAACATTAGGCGCCAGCGTTTTCACAGCTTCATCAAGCGATCGTTGTGCCAAAATATGAGCAAAATCCGCAGAGTTCGCGCATTCCGCGAGCGAATCGATCAGATCCAATTTGCAAAGAGCCGGCAATGCCCACGCTGGAGAATGCGCCTCAGCAAACGCCAGCAACAAGTCAACGCGCGACGATTCAGAGCAAGATTTCAGAGCCGAAAACAATGCGCTGTGGCCCAGTTGCTGCGCAAGCGATTCACCTAAGTCACAAAGCGGTTTGGAAATTGCGTCTGCCGACTTTTCGATTAGAAGAAGCGATATAATTTCAAGAAGTTTCGAAGTTTTCTCGTGCTTTGGATCGTTAATTTCGGGCAACCACGCAACGGCTTGAAGCAGCGCACGCCAAATCTGAATTGGCTCTAATTTCTGCAATTGTTGCGCGTTGTTCAGCGATAAATTCACACAAATTTCAGGCTCAAAATCATTCTCGAATTCAGCCAAAAATTCGTCTGCGCTGTAGGGCACTGCCGGGCAACCTAAAATCAGCGGTTCTTCAGTAGAAAACTGAATCTTTTCAGCAACTTCGACAACACAGAGCGTTTCAACTGCACGGCTGAGAGCCACACGCATCTGATCCAAACTGGCACGCGCCACGTCGTGAGCAAACGAGCGCTCATGCTCAGATTGAATCAGCGACACAATCGCCTGGCACGCCGGATCTAAGTCAAAAAGCAAAACCGTTTGAAAACTCAAGCCTTTTGCCTGAGCAGGCGTCAAAATCTGATCTTGAACCTCAGCAGGCAGATCGGTCAGCCAAGGCGCTCGAACTTCACGCGGCAACAGCAAGCCAACACTCGAATCGTTGCGCAGCCTTTCACACAAACGCGCTGCATCTTCAGGTGTGGCCTCAATTTTTAAGCAGCGAGACGGTAATTGCGTCGCACTTTCTGAACGACTCTGAGCTTCAGGACGAAACGCCTTAGGCAAATCGCGATACGCGTCGCCAACCGACTGAACAAGTTCCGCTAACTTCGCAGAACTCCTCATGTTTTCAGCAAGACGGAATTCTTCTGGACGACCCAATCGATACGAAATCGCCACCTTTAGCGACGCCCAGTTGAAACCAGTCGGCCGCACAGTTTGCGCCGCATCGCCCGCCACCAAAACGGACGGCGCAGTGCCGCGATGCTTTTGAATCGCTGCTGCAAGTTCAATAAAAACGGCACTTTCCACCGTTGTAAGATCCTGAACTTCGTCCACTGCGATTCGGTCAAAGTCCGCGAACCACAACGGCAATTCGCCTTTTTGAAGTTTTTCGATGGCCACGCGCGCGGCCGCAATTTCGGGGAAACAATCGCGATAAAGTCGATCGTGAATCTGCTCAAAAATGGCAATCAACGCCATGCGCGACGCACGCTCAGACTCGAAAGTTGCGCGGTCTGCAACATGTTCCAGCGGCTTCAAGTAAAACGCCGGCTGCGTCGCTCGCATTTGAGGATTGTCGCCCGCTGTACCCGGAATCGACGCACCACAGAAAGTCGCACGCAATTCTTTAAACAGCAGATGTTCGCGACCTTGCCATGATGCCAGTGCTTTTTGTGGAACATCTCGTAATAATTCAAGAAATCGCTCATACGCTTGCAGCGAATTCAAGCGTTCCACTTCAAGACCAGCGATCTGCGCAATCGCGGTGTGCGCATCGAGAGCCACAACATCAAGCGCTTGACTCGCAAAAACCTGAAAATGAGATTTTGCTTGTTCTACCAGTGGCTTAGACCATGTCACATAGAGCGCACGACCACTCGAAAGACGCTCAACCGCCAACCAAAGCGCAGTGGTTTTGCCCGAGCCCGGACAGCCCATGAGCAAACGCAGTGGCGCTTTTGATTCCACAAATTGACGCTGCGACGAAGTCCAGGGCACTTCATCAGAATTCAGCAATGAAGCCTGCTTGCGCTGCTCAAATCCATCGAGCGACACAACTTTGAGCGGCCAGTGATCATCATGATGGCGCACCGCCGCGACCAAAATGTCATCGCCCAAAAGCGGCAAATGCTGAACCTGCGACGTTTGCCCCGGCGCCCACCACGCGTAGTAGTGCATGCCGTTGTTGCCACCGAGCGGAGAACGCCGCCAACCTTTATTTTCTGTGTCACTGCAGGACTTAACGATACTCGTGCGACCATCAACCGTAAGTTGCTGCAACACCAAATTCAGTCGTTTTTGAAGCGACGGAATTCCTTTAACTTCTTGAAAAATATCGGGATTTACAAAAATTCGATGCGTCGCAGGCGCAAAGGTTCGCACGCCCGTAACTTCAGCCACAAACGGCACTTTTTGCTCGCTGAAGCGCTCAACCATCGATTCCACTTGCGCCGTCAAAGAATTCGACTTGCTTGCGGAATTCGCAGCCTCATCTGCGTGAGTCAAAGCAAGTCGCAATCGCTCGAACTCTTCGGCTTGTAAGCGAAACCCCGGATCTCGCAACTGGTCGCGCGTCGTAATTTTGGCCTGCACCAAGCGCTCTTTGAGCATCTTGATAGACAGTCCCAACTTGGACGCAGCGTTTTTTAATGTCAGCGCCATTTTCTCTCCTGTTGCGGGAACTTACGAATCAAGCAGCTTTAAAAGTTCATTGGGTAGCGGCGATTCAAATTGCAACCGCCCCTGATTGCCCCAGGGCAGCGAAAGCGAAGCTGCATGCAACGCTTGGCGAGTGTGTCCTAAAATCGCGAATTCTTCAGGTGTAAGTGGTCGATCCAGACTTGCAAGAAACAACGAATCGTCAGGACCGTAGAGTTTATCGCCCACAATCCAAAAACCGAGCTGCGACAAATGCACTCGAATTTGATGTTGGCGCCCCGTTTCAGGACGCGCTTCAACGAGAGCTCGCGAACATCCGCGTTTTAAAACACGAAACGACGTTTTGGCATTGTGCGTTGGATCGGGTTCTGCCGCAGCCATTTTGATACGCACTTCGCCGTTTCCAATCGCAAGAGGCGTTTCATTCACCACTTCATCCCAATCGGGCAAGCCTTGCACAACGGCCAAGTATGTTTTGTGAGTTGTTCTTTCAAAGAATGCTGTTTTTGCAGCTTTTTCAGCAACGCCTTTTTCAGCGCAAAGCAAAACGCCAGATGTTTCTACATCCAATCGATGGACTGGCTCATAATTTGAAAGTCCTTTAATTTCAAGCCAGTGCGTCACTGTCGACTTAAAATAACGTGCAGTTGGATGAACTGCCAAACCAGCCGGTTTATCTAAAACCAACAAACCATCGCGTTCCACCAAAATTTGTGGTTCAACGGTTGGCGCTTCGTCCGGACATGGCCGCTCCACAAAAAGCCGCATTCCAGCCGTAACAGTCTGAGATTTCTTCAGAAAAACACCACGGTCCAAATCAAGAATCGGACAACGCGCTGCTCTGGTTCGCGACAATCGCTCAACTCGACTCGCCACAAAGCGATCCACGCGCAAACCAGCCAATTCCGGCGGCACCGTCAACGTCCAGCCTGCTGTACTTTCTTCGGCTTCTTGCACGCCAGCCCCTAACTTCTTGAGATTGGGAAATAAATCGCTCTCAAATCTGATTTGCTTACAAGCGCATAGCGTATTGAGTCCAAATAAGACATATTACAATCTTTGCAATTTGACCCGTCCAGGTTGAACCATGACAGCAACTCCACAAAAACCGCCGCGTTTTCTTGCGGCCATTGTCGCGGCCATCTGCACCATTGGTCTCGGCGTTTCGATCGAACTTACCCGCATTCACGTCTTCACCCACACCGACCCTGAATTCCAATCAATTTGCGGCATTAGCGACAAAGTCAACTGCGAAACCGTTGCTCTTTCGCCGTACTCCGTGTTCATGAACATCCCCGTTTCGGTGTGGGGCATGATCGGCTACGTCGTCATGCTTGGCTTTGCACTTGCGGGTCTTTTCTCGAAACGTAAGTCCGCATGGCCATGGGGATTTTTGCTGGGTCTCTTCTGCATTTCAGCAGCGGTTTCGATCACAATGGCTACCATTGCGGTTCTGCTCATCGATTCCGTCTGCCTTTTCTGCATGACCACTTACGCCTTGAACTTCATTCTCTTGGCGATCGGCATTTGCACTTACAGAAAATACAAGCTCTCGTTATTCCTCCAAATTATTGACGATTTCAAAACCCTATTCACCAATCGCATCATCGGCACGTTGGTCATTGTGGCAGGTCTTTCCGCTGTAGCGGGCACTGCACTTTTAATTAAACCCTACTGGGGTGCACCGGGCTGGGCTGGACTTTTGCTGCAAAATCGCGGTGAAAACGAAGACGGCCACTGGATTGGCAAAAAAGGCGCAAAGATCGTCATCGATGAATACAGCGATTACGAATGCCCACACTGCCGCAAAGCGCACCGCACCATGCGTCAATTCGTCGCCGAGCATCCGGATGATGTGTACTTTGTTCACCACCATATGCCACTCGACCAGGCTTGTAACCCCTCGATTCAACGAGAATTTCACCAGCGCGCTTGCGAATTTTCATATGCAACGGAATGCGCCAATGCACAGGGCAAATTTTGGGAGTTGAGTGACGCGATTTTCTCGATGCAAGACAACGTCAAAGCCAAGTCTTTGGATTTAAAGGAAATTTCGATTCGTCTAGGTTTAGATCGTGAACGTTTCTTGGCTTGTTTGGACGCCATCAACAACGACAAAGCGCAGGGCCAAGCCAAAGCCGACGCCGAAAAAGCCAAGGCTGCCATTGAAAAAGATTTGAAAGATTCCAAGGCGTTAAAGATTCGAGGTACGCCGACTTTCAACATCAATGGCCAGCTTTACAGCGGCATTATTCCACCTGAAGTTCTGGAAGCCGCTTTGCGTGGCGAACCTGTTCCGCCGCAGCAAAAGTAAATCATAGATCTTACTTTCCTTTTTTATTCGCCGAATTCCCTTTCTTTTTCACTCTCATCAAACTGCGCATTTCCAGCGCTCTCAATCGAAAAATCGGACCATATTATTACTAGCTCTTGACTATTCATGCGCGCGGCATTAGCTTGCGCGCCTTAATCATGGGCCACTTAGGCCCCAAACTGAACAGGAGTTCCTGATGAGCCGTAAGATTGCCATCAATGGTTTTGGCCGCATTGGTCGTATGGTCTTCCGTATTCTCGAGAATGACCCTGAGGTCGAAGTTGTTGCTATCAACGACCTGACCGAGCCCAAGGTTCTCGCTCACCTCCTCAAGCACGACTCCGTCCACGGCACCTTCAATGGCACCGTCGAAGTCATCGAGAACGGCCTCAAGGTCAACGGCCGCGAAGTTAAGGTTTCCGCCATCAAGAACCCCGCCGACCTTCCTTGGAAGGAGCTCGGTGTTGAATTGGTTCTCGAGTGCACCGGTATCTTCCGCACCGGTCCTAAGTGCCAGGCTCACATCGACGCCGGCGCCAGCCACGTCATCATCAGCGCCCCCGGCAAAGAAATCGACAAGACCATCGTCGTCGGCGTCAACGACGAAGACCTCGATCCTTCGAAGCACATCTTCGTTTCGAACGGTTCTTGCACGACCAACTGCCTCGCTCCGGTCGCCAAGGTCATCGATAAGGTCTTCGGCATCGAGAACGGCTTGATGACGACGATCCACTCCTACACCAACGATCAGCGCATCCTCGACTTGCCCCACAGCGACCTCCGCCGTGCCCGCGCCGCCGCGATGTCCATGATCCCCACCACCACCGGTGCTGCCGCCGCAGTTGGCGAGGTTCTTCCTCAGCTCAAGGGCAAGCTCGATGGTATGGCCATCCGCGTTCCTACGCCGAACGTCTCCGTCGTCGACGTGGTCTTCAACACG
>JAZUEA010000055.1:0-2376 GCA_045639945.1 Myxococcota bacterium | reverse complement strand
GGCGTCCAAAATGCCACAGCCGCAGTCGCAAGTGCCGTCGTTATAGAGCGAATCACGGCAAGTCCAGCCAGACGGCGTGCCAGCGCATACAGTGTTGTTCAAAACTTCGACCAAGTTCGCGCCGCCGCACTCGGTGCTGCCATCACGGCTGCAGTGGCAATCGGCGCAAACGGCTGCGGTCAAGTCCATGCAATCCGAATCTTTCACGCCGCAACCGCAGTAGCACCAACCGTATTCGTACAAATAGGGCTCGCACGTCCAACCGGCGGGAATGACCAAGCATTGCGCATTGCTGTAGGAAACGGGAATGCCGCTTTCGCAGTTGTTGCGCTCGCACACGTCGGAACCGAAGCCGGCGCAGTCCATGTCTTTGATGCCGCAACCGCAATCGCAAGTGCCGTCGTTGTAAAGATTTTCGGAGCAAGTCCACTCGGAAGGCACATCAAAACCACCTTGGCCGCCGGAACCACCTTGGCCGCCGGAGTTGCAGTGATTTGTGCCCAAGTCAGTGAAAGTGTCTTTCGGGTAGACATCCCATTCGCTTGAGATTGAGAACGAAGAGTTTAAAGAGCCGGAAGTCACTGAGCATTTACGATAAAGCGAGTGATCTCTCGTGGATTCGCTGCTTGTGCCCCAGTAGTTTCCAGGATCTGTACCGACTTCACCGATGACATCTAAAGCAACGCCATCACAGTAAAGCACGATGGCATCGTTGCCGTTGAACATCAGATTGAGGAGCTTGTCACAGTCATACTGACCAGACACAACGGAGTGGCAAATAGAGTATACATTGTTGTCGGCGACAGTTCCGTCTAACTTATAAGAGTTGTCGACATACTTATTGCCATTGTTAAAGACTTTGATCATGCATCGCGACAAATCGAAGCTGGAACCAGAGTGATTTACAATCTCAATCGCTTTGTTATTACCAGTTCCTTCGATGTATTTGCTGAAGAAGAGATTAGCAGCAGAAATTTGGTTGCTGCACGAGGTGTTATCAGAAGTCACAGTGTGGTTGTCTTCGGTACACAGATCAAAAACTTCTGTCGCACATTGGCAGCGATCGCAGCTTTTCAACAATCTATTGCTACAATCGGGATCTTTGATACCACAACCGCAGTCGCAAACACCGTCTTTGTATAAGCTATCACTGCAGGTCCATTCCGAAGGCGCCGAACTTGAACTGCCAAAACAAGCTTCGAGAGATTCCGAACAGTTTTCCTCTACACATAGACTGTAATCTACAATATTCGAATACTGATAACAATTGTTATCACTAATGCATTGATAGATATTACCCCAAGTCTCGAAGTGTTCATCTTCGCTCGCTTGTAAAATACAAGTATCGTACCAAGAAGAGCAGGTGTTTCCCCTTAATTCTTCCTCATTTCGGGCCTCAGTACAGTAGTCAATAAACTCATCTAGATCACTGCAAGAATCCACAGATCGATATACAATCGTGATATCGCTCAGTGTTAGTGAACATGTATCTACGACACATACAGCATTGTTGTTGGGAGAAATAGCTTCATCTTCACAAGCCGAAGCGACACATTCTGCGGCCGATAAAGTTGAACAGTCAGAATCCTGAACACCGCAGCCACAATCACATTCACCGTCGCCGTAGTATTCGTCCTGACATTCCCACTCGCTTGGAACTGCATGAGATTTATCGGGATCTCTGGCGTCAATCCAGTTTGCGATTTTATCCAAACGCGTCATGTAATCGTAATCGACGCAAGTTGAAGAGCCGCGAGATTCAACCGCAAGTACAACGATTTCATTGTCGATGGTCATCAAAGCCGGGACACCGGAGTCACCATCACAGATGCCTTCTTGGCCTTGACCATTCACCAAAATGTAATCGTCACCCACCTCTTCGAGTTTCACTTCTGCAAAGAAGCGACCATTGTTATAGCTGCCCCAATATGGATTATTGTTGCCATAACCCACTGCTTGAACCATTCGATTCACATAAGATGAGTTCAAAGCAGTGCGGTTAAATGGAATTGGAGTCAATCCACTGACAGCGCGAGTGGCATCTTCTGACAAGATCAGCAGTGCCGCATCTACGTCGCCGTGGTAATAGACATTTGTTACATCAAAAGTGTGAAGAGGATTCGAATTTGTGTATGGACCAACACTAAATTGGATCTGATCTGCTGGAGTCAGGGTGTTCAAATCGGCACAATCTTGGTCTCCACCTTGACAAACGCAGTGACGCGCCGTGGCAACTACATGCGGAGCAACAATAGTGCCCGAACAATACATGTTTGCAGCGTCATTTGTCTTGTGTAAATAACCAAATGCCTTCAACTGATTCGCCGACAAATCCACAATCGACGAATCGTGTGTGCGTGAGCCGTTTACAATCTT
>JAZUEA010000054.1:0-3661 GCA_045639945.1 Myxococcota bacterium | reverse complement strand
GATGAAACGGCCGACGTGATGGAGCTGTCGTTTACGAGCAACGACACGAGTGTTTCGCGCTATGCCGTAACGGTTACGTCTGGGCCGGTTTACAGTTTGCTTGCCGCTAACAATCCTGTTGTGTTTGGCGAAGTTACAGGCACTCAGTCGCGTACGCAGGTGCTGACGATCAAGAATCCGGGCGATATGCCGCTGAGCGTGTTGTCCATGAAATTTGAAGATGGTTCCTCGTTTAGCTTGGGTACGCAGCAGACCAGTTTCCAGTTGAATCCCTTGTCGACACGCGACTTTACGATTGTTCACACGGCGGGCGGTGCGACAGCGGATGTGTTGCGGATTGAGTCAGACGCAGACAATGCCACGGTTTTGAATGCGCAAAATCCGGAGCGTAGCGTGACTGAAATTCACCTGGTTGAGACGGCTGCGGAATCGCCGGTCATTTTGAATCCGTCGCCGTATGTGCTTGCGTTTACAAATGAATCTTCATTGAAACTCACAATTTCTAATCCTACGGCTTCGGCGATTTCGCTCGATTCCATGGAACTTGTGACAGACAGTGACGACATTTTCTCGTTGAGCGACATGCCGGCGTCGATTGAAGCAGGCGCTTCGGCGGAGGTCACAGTTTCGCTTAATCGCGCGGCGGGTGATCAAAATGCGTACTTTGGTCGCGTTGAAATCAAAGCAGGCGATTTTCAAACGTTTGTTCCTGTGTGCACGATTCCGTGAGCGGGCAATTTCTTGAATATGAAGCGCTGATCGAAAAAGTTTCAGCGTTTGAAGATCGCGTTGAAGCTGCGCAAGCGCAGTATTTACGTTGTGCTTGTGGCTGCGATCGCTGCTGCCGAACGGAGCGAAGCGCGTTTGCGGTTGAAGTGGCAACAATTCGCGCGTGGTTGGCTGAGAATCCAGCTGCGCGTGAGGCGGCATTGCAGGCTGCCAAGTTGGCCAGTCCGGATCACTGTGCATTTTTGGATGAGAACGGTGCGTGCACGATTTATCCTGTTCGGCCGCTGATTTGTCGAACTCATGGGCCGGCGCTGGTGGTTGATGGTGCGGTTGAGTGGTGTGAACTTTGTTTTGAAAAGATGACTCCAGAAGCGGTGTTGGAAGCTGTTCCTGCAACGGCAATGCTCGATTTGGCGCGCCTTAACCAGCTGCTTGTGTTGGTAAACGCGCGTTATTTGGCGCAAGTGGGCGGTGCTGAGCGCTTGCCGCTTGCAACGGCGTTGCGGTGATTGGAGCCGGCTTTTCGCTCGAACTCGCGTCGGGGCGCGGCATTTTGCGCCTTAAGAATCGCGAAGTGGGTGAAGGCTGGCTCGTGGATTTGCGGTTGTCGCTGCCGCTGCCCAAGCGGTTTGACTTGAGCGGTGGCGCGCGTGGTTTTCGACATCATCGCGCAAAATTAGAAGAAATAACGGTGACTTGTGACGATCGCGTGTTGTCTCGCAATTTGTCAGGTGGCCGTTTTCGCGATGTGCAGGTTCGAGCAGTTGAAGGTCTTCTTTTAGTGTGGGGCAATGTAGTAGAGCCTGACGCCGAATCAGATTTGGGAGTTCCGTTTTTTGCAAGAGCTCGCATTGAACCGCTGGCTCAAAATGATAACTGCTCGATTTTATTGTCTTTTTTTGACACACATATCTTTGGCGCGACATCGCTGTCAGCTCCTCTCTTGGCGGCGGAACTCATTGATAGAAGTGGATTTACGCGTGTTGGAGCGACGGCTGCGGTTTTTGAGCCGCTCAATTTGATTTTGCGCTGGACGCTCGCGCCGCTTGGCTGGAAGTTGCCCGATCGCTCGCAGGTGCGCCTTTTATCGCTCAAGGTTGAAGCGGGGCAGGTGAAAGCGTCGTTTGGTGAGGGTGCGGCTGCGATGATGCGTCCGGCGCCGCGTCGATTTATTGAGGATTACGAGTCAAAGGCGCTTTATTCGGCGGTCGAATCTACGTTGGGTGAAGGCGCGCTTGATGAGGCGTACGCTGAATTTGAGCGTCATTTGGAGCTTTATCCGGATCACCGTTTTTTGAACACGCGACTTTTGCAGCTGGGTGTGTCGCTTCCGGGCAAAGCTGATGAGGCGGCGCAGCGGTCGGCGCAATTGTTTGATGTGTTGCCGATTGATGCGCCGATTTGTCATGCGCAGGCGCTCGTTCAACTCGGTTATTCGCGTGAGGCTGCCGGACTTTTTGAGCAAATTGCGGCGCAAATTGCGGCGGTCGATTCGTTGGAATCGAGTCTGGCCAAGTTGGGAGCGGCGCTCGTTTGGCGATCGATTGATGCGGCTCGTGCACGTAAGCTTTTGCTGGAAGTTATTGAATTTCAAAGACATTCCAAACTTGCGCTTCGTGCGTTGGTCGACCTAACACATTCGTCGGGTGAATTTGAAGCGTCGCTTGATTACGCGCTGCGATTGGCTGAGCTAGAAGAAAATTCTCAAATTAAATCGCAGATTTATGAAAAAGCGGGTGATTCGGCGCTGTCGTTTTCTGCGGCCAAGGCTGAACTTGCCTATGAGTGTGCGCTCAAGATTTCTGAGAATCCGGCTGAAATTTTGGTCAAACTCGCTCATTGCCGAGCGTTGACGGGTGATTTCAAGGGTGCGCGCTCGCAGTGTGAGCAGGCCTTGGCTGAATTGCCGGATTGTACATCGGCATGGATTGAACTTGTTGAAATTGCATTGCAACAAGGAGAGTTAGCGCAAGCTCAGTCGGCGATTTCGTCTTTGTTGCAGGTGCTCGCTCGCGTTCAAGATCAGGAATTGCGCGGCGAAATGGCGCTTCGGCTTGGTCGCATTTTGGAAGAGCCCGCGCCGGAGTTGGCGATTGCACATTATCAAAAGGCGCTTTCGGGCGAGTCGGCTGAAGTCGAAGCGGCGTTGGCGGCGTTGGAACGGCTTTACGGTATGGACGGCGGCGATCGTCCGGAGCGGCCGCTTGATTGGGCTCGCGATTTGGAAATTGCCCGGACGTCGTCTTCCAAGGAACGTGCGGCGCGATTGTCGCGGTTGGCGCAGGTTTACGCTGATTCGCTTGATGATTTGGCGCGAGCGGAATCGTTGTTGGAAGAAGCGGCAGCGCTTGAGCCGGACGAAATTCGTTACTTGGAAGAACAGCGGCCACTGCTTAGAGAACTGAATGATTACAGTAGGTTAGCTGCGGTTCTACAAAAACTTTCAGAGCGCATTGTCGATCAGGAATCGCTTGCGTCGATTCACTTGGAGCGTGCAGCGTTGCTGCCGGATCAGGAAGCGCTCGCAGCGTATACGTTGGCGCTTGGTTGTCATCCAGATTGGCCGCCAGCGCTGTTTGGCCTTGAAGCGCTTTACCAGCGAATGGGGCGCGACGCCGATCGCTATTTGGTTTTGTGTCAGCTTGCTGCGTGCCTTGAAGGTGACGAAGCGGCTGAAATTTGGGAAGAAGCGGCCGAACTCGCGGAGGATTTGGGTCGCGATTCTTCGCATTGTCGAGCGCAGGCGCGATTGGCTGCTGGCGAGTCGCTTGAATCGTTCGAACCGGAACCTGCTGAAATCGTTAAAGAAATCCAGAATTCGGAAGAGCCCGCTTCGTTGGATGATTTTTCCGAGTTGGAGCCGGCCAAAGCTGTTTCGCTGGAAGACGATTTTTCCGAGTTGGATGCGTTGGAGCCGGCTCCCGAACGCGAT
>JAZUEA010000053.1:0-13029 GCA_045639945.1 Myxococcota bacterium | reverse complement strand
GGCGCAAAACCGGCGACTTGGTCACACCACCGTTGAACAAAATCGCGGTCGGGTGAATGAACGAGTGCTCTGTTCCGCGACGGTGACGGCGCAAGAAGGATGCCAAGTGGCAAGTCATCGCCGGATCGTGCGCGTACGGCAAACCGAGCGTGCGCAAACCCATGATCTGCGCCTTCTTCGGCGTGGCCGCGATATCAACGATCGGGAAAAAGCCTTCGAGCAACGCAGTGTTGAGCTCAGAGCGAGAAAGCGTGGTGCGGATTGTGCCGCTGATCAAACGACTTCCACGTCCCGGCACGACCAACGGGTGCGTCTCACGCGTGGTGTCCGTGAACAAAATTTCCTTGGCCACGCGGCAGCTGTGCGTAAGGGCGTTGAGCTGCCAATCGTCCAAGTGCGTGCCTTCGGCTTCCAAACGACGATACACAGCGTAAGCCAGCGCCAAGTCCATGTTGTCGCCGCCCAGCAAAATGTGATCGCCCACGGCCACACGCTCCAACTGAAGCATGCCATCGTGCTCTTCGACCGAAATCAACGAAAAGTCGGTGGTACCACCGCCGATATCGCAGACCAAAATCGTGTCGCCGACATCAACGTCTTTGCGCCAATCCTTGCCGCGATCTGCGACCCACGCGTAAAGCGCGGCTTGCGGCTCTTCGAGCAAGCGAAGTTCGCCCAACCCCGCTTTCTTAGCAGCCTGAACTGTCAACTCACGCGCCACCGCATCAAATGACGCCGGCACAGTGACGACCAAATCCTGCTTGGCAAGCGGCGCGCCTGGATGCTTGTGATCCCAAGCGTTGCGCAAGTGCTCCAAGAACTTAGCAGACGCTTCGAGCGGCGAAACTTTCGTCAACTCGTGCGGCGGCGTGCCCCACGGCAAAATGGCATCGCGGCGATCGACTTCACCAAACGACAACCAGCTCTTGGCCGACGAAACCAAACGCTTAGGCGTGCCCGTTCCACGATCGCGAGCAAATGCACCCACGATTTCTTTCGGATCTTTGCACCAAGGCAGCGCAATCGAGCCTTCCGGCATTTCGATTTCAGCCGGCAAATACAAGAACGACGGCAAAAGTGGCATTTCGCGCACTTCGTTCAAGTGCACAACTTGCGGAACTCCAAGCGTGCTCGGCACTGCGTTTTCGTCATCAAACGGCACCGATGCGAGCGAGCAGTTCGTGGTACCCAAGTCGATACCAATGCCGTACCTGGTTTCGACGATCTCCTCAGCTTCCGGCTCTGATGCGCTCGAGGATTCAGGGTCAAGTTCCTCGGCATCCAGTGTTTCTGCTTCACCAACGGCCGTTTCAGGCGCGGACGATTCTTCGAGTTCTTTTTCACTCATCACGAACCTCTGGATTAAATTTCGACCTCAGCGGCAGCCACCACTGCAGGATCTTGGCCTTCACCCAACGTGGGCAAATCCATGCGCGTCACTTTCCAACCAGGATGCGTTAATGTGCCATGGAACGGCGCTTCACCGCGCACATTGCCCACCAACAAAACCGAGCGCGGATCAAAACCCGCTTCAATCGTAACCGCGTCGCCTTCTGTTTCGTTGCGCAACGGCTCGATCGTCACATATTCAGCAAGTGCCTTCTTGCAACCAGCGTGAACCACGCGAGCCGCTGCACCCACATCTGCATCCGCTGCAGAACCAACATCTTCTTGCAAAAAGTCGATGAGACGACCTTCGCGCTGCAAGATCGCCAAAATCTGCATCGCCGACACATTCGAAATCGCTTTAGGAGCCACGATTTCTTCAATCTTTTCCGAAACTTTCGCCACAGGTTCAGCCACTATTTCTTTCACCGGCTCGGCGACAATTTCAGCAATCAATGGTGCAGCAACTTCAACTTTGGAGTCGATAACCGGCGCAATTTCTTGCAAACCGAGCTTGGGCTTTGTGCCAGCAGCATCATCCGTTTTAGGAGCATCAAGTTGTTTGGGCTGCTCCAACACTTCGGATTCTAAAGCTTTTTTAACGCGCGCAGCCAACACACTGTTAAACATGAGGCGCCACGGAAGGCTCAATGCCAACCAAAGTCGCGCTCCAAAAGACAACTCATCCATTTTATTTTCTCCAAGAGACCGCGTTCTTATGCCCACAAAGTAAAGAAGGTGCAAGGAAGGCACGCCAACTGTTGCGAGATCTGTGCATTCGTTGTACGCCAAACCATTATTTATAGAGGTCCTATGCTTACACTCGAGAATTTCCCCGAGAAAATTCGCAAGTTTTTGGAACCCAGTGCACCAAAGCCCATGCAGATGATGCTCGCACGCGGCATGGTTCCGGTTCCGCCCAAAGTGCAGCTCTGCTCACTCCACATGTTGGTGCAAAGCCAGGATCCTGAAATTGTGCAGGCCGCACAGCAAACAGCGAAATCGATGCCCATCGAAAGTGTGACGGCGATGGCGAGCGAGCGCATGCCGCCTGACGTTTTGCACACAATGTCACTGTTTTATCGCGATCGCCCACAAGTTTTGGAAGCGCTGATCTTAAACGCTGCGACCGCAAACGAAACTCTGATTGCACTGGCCAAAGACGGCGACGAAACAACGTGCGAACTCTGCGCAAAAAATCAACGCCGTCTCTTGGAAGCTCCTGAAATTATTTACGCTTTGTACTTCAACCGAAACACGCGCGCTTCAACCAGCGACTGGATGCTCGACTTTGCCGCGCGCAACAACGTAGATTTGTCGCCCATTCCCTGCGCGGCTGAAATCATCGCTGCGATTCAAGGCGAAGCGCCCAAAACGATTGAAGAAATCCAAGCTCAGGATGCTGCTTTCAACAAATTGAATGAACTCGCAGCAAACGACATTGCCGAAGAAAAAGCGCGAAAGGCGCTGCTCGAAGGCAAAGAAGAGCCAATTGAACCACCGCTGACACAAAAAACGCCGCAAGAAACCGCTCAAGAAGAGCAAAAGCACCACTCAGCTGCGGGCAATATTCGGTTGCTCAACGTGGCACAACGCGTGCGACTCGCAATTTTGGGCACGCAATCCGAGCGCGCCGTGCTCATCAACGACACCAATAAAATCGTGTCGCGCGCAGTCATTCGCAGTCCGGGCGTCCAAATTCAGGAAGCAATTCAGTACGCGCACAACAAATCGCTGCCCGACGAAATCGTGGCGTTCATGTCGCAAAATAAAAAGTGGACGCGCAGTTACGCCATGCGACTCGCGTTGGTTCAAAATCCCAAAACGCCGCTTTCGACTGCATTTTCATTTATGTCCGGTTTGCGCCTAAACGATTTGCGCATCATTGCGCGCAGCCACGGTCTTCCGCCGCCAGTGGTAAAAGCCGCCACAACAATGATTCGTCAACGAAACAATTGATTTCTAACAGCCTGAAATCAAATAAGAATCATGCCTCACCAACTTCAATTACCTACCCCGCTTACCGTTGAATGCCTTGCCAAACGTCGCGAAAGATTGGTTGCTCGATTGCAAGGCATGGGATTTTTCTCACCGATTCTCATCGCTGCCGGCACGCCACCCGCGCGAACGTATGCTGCAAATACGTATAACTTCCGTGCTCACAGCCACTTTTTGCATTTGGTCGGTTTAGGCATCGAAGGCGCGTTTCTTTGGCTTTCTGGCCACGACGCCAAACTTTACGTGCCACGCCAATCGGCCGGCGACAACATTTGGTGCGGCCCAGAAGCGAGCCTCGAGGAAATTTCTCAAACGCTCGGCATTGAAGTTCGGAACTTATCTGAAATCAAAGAAGATTTAGGATCTGAACTTTGTGCTGCTGCCACCATTCCGGCACTTCACGCAGAAACGCGAGAAAAAGTGGCGGCCTTGCTCAACCGCTCTGCGACTTCACTCGAACTTGCGCGCGATCACGCACTTGCAGCGGCAATGGTCGAAGAACGGCTTTACAACGATCAAGCAGGTTTGGTGGCCATTGAGGCTGCGTCCAAGCTTTCGGCGCAAATGCATTTGGCGCTCGCCCAAAAATTAAAAACGGGCAAGCTCAAAAACGAAGCGGATGGCGTGGCAGAAATGCTTGGCTATCTCACGGCGCAGCAATCATTTTTCTCATTTGATCCGATCGTCACGACCGAAGGCGAATACCTGCACAATCCCTATCACGATCGAGCGATTCCAAATGATGCGCTGCTTTTGGTCGACGCAGGCGCCGAAATGCCCAGTGGTTACGCAGGCGATCTCACGCTCACTTGGCCCACCACCAAAAAGTTTTCGCCGCTTCAAGCTGACGCATATGACGTTGTTTTTTCAGCGTTTTCTGCAGCACTTCCAAAAGCTCAAGTCGGCACGGAATACCGCGACGTGCACGAAGCAGCGCTTTTGGCGCTCGCACAAGGTTTGGTCGACGTTGGAATTTTGTCGGGCGATGCACATGAACTCGTGGCGGACAACGTGATTTCGCTGTTCATGCCACATGGAGTGGGTCACCTGCTCGGCTTGGACGTGCACGACATGGAAGATTTGGGCGATCTTGCAGGTTATGCACCAGGCCGCGTTCGCTCACAAAAATTGGGTTGGGCGTCGCTGCGGCTCAATCGACCTCTCAAACCTGGCATGGTTTTCACCATTGAGCCCGGCATTTATTTCAATCCTGAAATTTTCAAAAATGCCGAACAATTCTGCGAACTTAAAGGCCGCTTAAACCACGCCAAGCTCGAACAATTCATGCCCATTCACGGCATTCGAATCGAAGAAAACGTGTGTCTCACCGAAAAAGGTCAAACCAAACTTTCCGGGCTTCCAAGAGACCGCCGTTCGATCGAAGATGTTTTGAATTGAGCGCTCGTCGACGCGCTCAATAGGAAAAACGATGTCTGAGCTGCGTCAAAATTTTGCAACGAGAGATTGGGTTATCATCTCCACCGAGCGCGCCAAACGCCCGGAACAACTCGTTGACACTTCACGAATTCGCACTGAAAGCCGCCCGATTTATTCGCCCAAATGCCCTTTTTGCGTTGGCAACGAGCACATGACTTCTGAGAACGTGCTCGAAATTCCAAGTCCGTGCGGCAGTGTTCGCGTTATTCCCAATAAATTTCCAGCTGTTACAGAAATTCGTCCACCCATGTTTATGGGAGACGAACACCACCGCGCACTCAGCGGCTACGGCGTGCACGACGTTGTCATCGAAAGCGACAAGCACAATGATCACTTGGCGCTCATGCCACACGCCGGCATTGTGTCATACCTTGAAGCCCTGCAACTTCGCAGCGCCGAACTCGCTCATCACAAAAACATTCAATACGTGATTTGTTTTAAAAATCACGGCGTTACAGCAGGCGCTTCGCTCGAGCATCCACACAGCCAAATCATCGCACTGCCGATTATTCCTGCGCACTCACGCAGCCGCATGCAAGACGCCATGGCCTATTTTGACCAACAAGGCGAATGTCCATACTGCCGAATGTGGCGCGATGAAACCACTGTTGCTTCCAGATTATTGTGTGAAACCGAGTACTTCGCTGCGTTTATCCCTTACGCGGCATTTTCACCGTTTCACCTTTGGATCATGCCCAAACGGCATCGCAGCGTCTTTTTTGAAATCGACGACGAAGAGCGCGACGACCTGGCAACAGTGCTCAAAACAGTAATGAGCATGCTCTACATCGGCGTGAATGACCCTGATTTTAATATGCTTTTTAGAACTGCGCCGCTCTATCTCAACCGCGCGCCGTGGTTCCACTGGTACATCAGCATTGTTCCCAAAGTCAGCCGCGCAGCCGGTTTTGAACTCGGCTCCGGCATGTACATCAACCCGGCGCTTCCCGAGGAAAGTGCTCGTTTTTTGCGCAACGTGAAAATACCGTCGAGTGAAACGGGCGAATTCGCGACGAACAAAAATTTCGCCATTTTTTCATCGCTTTCCGCGGATCTCACACCTGCCATCAATTTCACCGGAGACAAAAAGTGCTAATCATTCCCGCGCTGTTCGCTCTTCGAGTCCTCTGCCCAGACTGCGAAGTTTCGCCAACTGTGGACGCATTTTTTGACGAATGGGAAGACGTCACGCCCATTTCGCTCTCACGTGTCACGCAAGGCAGCCTGTCCGGCGAAAACGATTTGGACGCTACGCTTCATTTGGCGGTCGCACAAAATCGCTTGTTCATTGCGCTGCAGGTTGTGGACGACGCATTTCAGTTTGGCACCAAAATCGGCGGCGACCGATTTCGTATGAAATTCGGGGACAAAGAGCTGCGAGTCGTCTTGAACGATTTGGAAGAGCACCAACCTGTTGTGTTGCTCAACCAAAAGCCGGTCAAAGATGCTCAAGTTCACGGCACTTCGCGCGTAAATGGTTGGGCTTTTGAAGTGAGCGTGCCGCTTTCGGTTTTGCCTGATCTCTCGTCGACACTTGCGTTTTCAGCAATGATTGAAGATTGCGACGCTGCGCCCGGCAAAATTGAAACCGTGATCGAAACGGAACGGGGTGAAACACTCAAGATCGACGGTTCCATTGGAATTCTCGACAGTTACGAGCAAGACCGAGGTCCCATCGAAGCTTTTGAGCGCATCTCTGGAAAAATGGGCACCACACTCCCGGTTGACCTGATCGCTGGCGCACACGACGTGGTCATCATGGGTCGCGGCCTTCCGGATGGATCCATTTATCTTTATTTTACGCATGGATGGCGACCGACCACCAAAGTTTTGGACATGCGCATCATCACGCTGCCCGGACGCTCCGATCCCGTTCTTCTCTTGGTTCACCGCGAGTGGGCCATCATGAAAGAATTCGAAGTGGACGTGCTGGAAATTTACGGCATGGAAGGCGGCTACTTTAAACGCATGCTCGCTCAAAAAATCGCGGAGCGTGATTTAAAGCAAAACGTATCTCTCGAAAGTTCTTACAAAATTTCCGCAAAAGGCTTGGAAATCTCACCTGCGATCGCAAATGGCTACAACCCCGGAAACTACCTGGACGTAGACCAAAATGCGGGCTTGCCTTACGACGAACTGTTACTGCCTTGGAATTTTGAGAAGCCCAAAATCTTTAAATTCGTTGGCAATCACCTGCGCAGCGAATAACGCGTGTTATTTTTTGCCAAACGAATTTCCAACCTATTGAAATCAAACAGAAAAATCACTCTTTAAAACACTTCACGTTCTTCTTGCGCATCGAATATTGCGGCGCTATTTAACCCCGTTTCACTCAACGGAGGCTTGAAATGCTCGATATTCGACAGGTAGCAGCGGATCCTGAGACTTTTGCACGTAAGCTTGCACGTCGTGGTAAGGCGACGCGCCTCGACGAAGCGCTGGCGCTCGATCAAAAGCGCCGTGCATTGGTCGCCAAGGGTGGTGATCTTCGCAACGAAAAGGCCAACGCCGAAAAAGCCATGCGCCAAGCAGGCAAAGGCGGCGCGGAATTCGACTCTTTCCGTGAGCAAATGCGCGCGGCCAACGACGCCATCAAGGCTGTGGACGAAGAATTGAAGGTCGTCGAGGAAGAGCTCCAGAAAATCATGCTCTTCATTCCGAATATTCCGGACGATTTTTGCCCGGATGGCGAAGACGACACCCAAAATCAGGTTTTGCGCTACGTGGGCGAGAAACCCACGTTTGACTTCAAGCCCAAGGCTCACGACGAACTCGGCGTGGAATTGAACGGCTTGGACTTCGAGCGCGGCGTCAAACTCTCCAAAGCTCGCTTCACCGTTTACTACGGCGCCATCGCTCGCTTGGAGCGCGCGGTCATCAACTTCATGCTCGATTTGCACACCACCGAGCAGGGCTACACCGAAGTTTTGCCGCCGTTCCTGGTCAACGAAGACTCGATGCAGGGCACCGGCCAGTTCCCCAAGTTCCGCGAAGAAGCCTTCACCTGCGAGCGCGACGGCTTGCACCTGATTCCGACCGCCGAAGTGCCGGTCACCAACTTGCACCGCGACGAAATCCTGGAATTCAACCAGCTTCCGGTCAAGTACACCGCCTACACGCCTTGCTTCCGCCGCGAAGCCGGCAGCTACGGCAAGGACACCAAGGGCCTCATCCGCCAGCACCAGTTCCAAAAGGTCGAAATGGTTCAGTTTGTTGAACCTTCCAAGAGCGACGAAGCTCTTGAGCAATTGACCTTGGACGCCGAAGAAGTGTTGAAGCGCCTTGGTTTGCACTACCGCGTCGTTTGCTTGTCCTGCGGCGATTTGGGCTTCTCGTCCGCGCGCACCTACGACCTCGAAGTGTGGCTGCCTGGCCAGGATACCTACCGCGAAATCAGCTCTTGCTCGAACTTCCGCGATTTCCAAGCTCGCCGCGCCGCCATCCGTTACCGCGCCCCCGGCCAAAAGAAGCCGCAGTTGGTCCACACGCTCAACGGCTCTGGTCTTGCCGCTGGCCGTACCGTGGTCGCCATTATGGAAAACTACCAGCAGGCCGACGGCACGATCGTGGTGCCTGAAGTGCTTCGTCCGTACATGGGCGGCATGGAAGTCATTAAGCCCCGCTAATCTCTCGCCTTAAATCTCTCCGATTTCATTCAGCTTTTCAGATTTTTGACTATTTTTGAGCGCCTTCATGCGCTCATGCGCGGGCCACAAGCAAATCGACAAAAGTGGCACGCAACACAGCCATTCCTCTGGAATTTCCTGCGCAACGAGCACAAGCGCGTTTAAACCAGCATGCGAAACCACAGCAGGCCACAAGCTTTTGTGACGCAAAACGAGCATTGCACAGAGAATGCCCAAAAACGCCGTGGGCAAAAATCGATAGACCGACATGTGCATGGCGCCAAAAAGCGCTGCGCTCAAAAATACAGCTGTTTTATTTCCGAACTCCTTGAAACTATTCAGAAATAGTCCACGAAAGCAGAGTTCTTCTGTCAGCGCCGGCACCAGCACAAACATCCAAATCGACAACAATCCAGACGTCGCATCCAGCTGATCACCAATATTTTCAGCGGTTTCGAGCGCGCCCGGAAAAAAGATCGCGGTCACAGTTGCAACAGTGGTCGAAATTCCGAATCCGCCGAGCGCACACAAAATGCCGTCCAAAATCGCTCCGCCCGATGGCTTGTGCAGCGAAAGCGCCTGCGAAATGGGAACTCGTACACAAAACGGTGCAACAAGTGCTGGTACGGCAAAGCAAATCCACGGTTGAAGCAGATAATCGAAGCTATCCGACAACAGCGGCACAAGTCCCAAACTCACCCCCAACGCGAGCGCAAACGCAATGAGCGCCACCATCGGAGAAAGCGGATTTTTTTCCTCCATTACGACTCGCCTTTTTTCATAAACTTCTGCATCAAAGGTCCTGAAATCATTGAGGTTCCAACAGCCATCACGACCAACGCCACAAACATATCCTCACCAATAAGTCCGCTTTGAAGCGCGAGCAGGCCCAAAATAATTTCCATGGCGCCACGCGCATTCATGCCAAATCCAACGACCAACGCTGAATTCAGATTCATGCCGCCCAAACGAGCGCCCACTCCACACCCCAAAACCTTGCCTAATGTGGCAATGACAAACACAAGCAGCGTAAGCGGAAGATTGAAATTCGCAATAAAATCAACCTGTAAGCCAATGCTCGCAAAAAATAGTGGCGCAAAGAAAAACGAAATAAAGCGATCCAACGTTAAGCGCGTTGCCTCACGAAAGTGCACAGAATCACCCAGCGCAACGCCAAAAATGAACGCACCGAACACCGCGTGAACGCCGATAAATTCCGTAAACGCTGAGCAAAAAAGCGCCAGCGTAAGCGCAAAACTAAGCACGCCGCCCGGCCAACTTGCATGCGTTTGAAGCCACGGCAAAACTCTGTTGAGCGCCAAACGGCCAACCGAAAGCATCACCGCCACAAAAACGAGGAGCATCCAAAGCGTTTGCGAAGGTTCAAGACCATTCGAAGAGCCCAACATGCCCAGAACAACTGCAAAAACCATCCATCCGACCAAATCGTTGAACACCGCAGCCGCAACGATAACCATGCCCAATTCCGAGCGATAGAGCCCCAAATCCATGAGCGTTCGCGCGATGACCGGCAGCGCTGAAATCGAAAGAGCCGTAGCCAAAAACAGCGCAAAAGCGAGCGAAGACTCAGCCACACCAAAAATCGAAGGAATTGCGTAAGCCGCGCCGATGCCGATTCCAAACGGCAAAACCATGCCCCAAAAACCAACCAATAACGCCAGCTTGCCTTTACGCAGCATCATGGAAAGGTCGACTTCCAAGCCGGCCACCAGCAAAAAAAGCGCAATCGCGATGGACGAGAACGCGTCCAGCGCCACCGCAAGCGGACCTTCCGTTGGAAAAAGAGAAGCTCCTAAATCAGGCGCCACGCGGCCAAGCAGCGTTTTTCCCAAAAGAACGCCCGCGAGAATTTCACCCAAAACCGATGGCAAATGCAGCTTTCGTGCAAGCTCTCCCAAAAATCGCGCCGAGCCCAAAAGAACGCCCAACGCCACCAACAACAAAACCATTTCATGGTGATCGAGTTTTGCAAGCGCGAGCGGCGTCATGATTCACTCTTTTCTAAGTATTTTGGCGCGCGACAAATCCAAAGCCGTTTGGGCAGCGATTCGAGCGCAAATTCTGTGCCATGCTGAAAAAATCTATCCAAAAACGTGAGTTTATGGGGTTCTTCGACCATCAGCATGTCCACATGCTCACGACGCGCGTACGCCGCTGATTCCGCGCCTGTCCGACCGCGCAAACAAAGAGGACGCACTTCTGCATTTGCAAAATCAAACTGCTGGATTGAGGTTTTCAATTCTTCTAACAGCTGATTTTCAAAGGACTTTGCGCGTGCAACAGCCGCGTTAAAATCATCATCGAGCGTTAAATCTGCACCGGAAAGTGAATACTCGCGAATGACATCTATCTTTTTCGGTTTGGCAAACTGCGCGAGATGACTCATCAATTTGAGCATGGGTTCCAATTCACCGATTTCCGGCACAGCTACACCCCAATGCTCTGATTCCATGCGACAAAGCTCAGGCTCAGCCAGCAACAGAACCGAACAATCGGCTTCGCGAGCCACCTGCCGCGCAATCGAACTCACGTAATACTTGAGCGCGGTTTCACTTTGCAGCGCACCCAATACAACAAGATCGACCTTAAGTTCCCGCGCTGCCTTCAGAATTTCGCGTCCAGGACGACCATGCCGAAAGTACAACTTTGAGTGATGTTCTGGCGGAATCGCCTTGAGGAGAAGCTCGCGCGCCGAATCGTCTCCGACGTGCAAAAAGAAAACTTCAGCTCCGATGTGGTGCGCGATTGAAATCGCCTGTGACGCAATCACAGCTGCACGCGACCACGCAGCCAACGGAACCAACAGTTTTTTCAAAGGAAATTTCACGTGTGCTCCTTCTAAAAAAGCGCACACGATATCGAAATTAGAAAGGATTGAAAAGTCCCGCGAAGAGCTCGCAAGTGTTTGATTTTAAAGAGGAAGGTGAAACAACCGAATTGTATTCTTATAACTTTCCGAGAGGACCTGCTCGTACGAAACGCCGCGCAACGCAGCAAGCGCATTGGCGGTGTGCGCCACAAATGAAGGCTCATTCGTGCGACCACGCAGCGGAACCGGCGCCAAAAACGGCGAATCCGTTTCAATTAAATAGCGATCGGCTGGCGCAAGCGGAGCTGCCTCACGAAGCGCCGTTGCGTTTTTAAACGTAACCATTCCTGAGAACGAAACGTAAAGGCCTAAATCCATTACGATTTCGAGTTCTTTGGGACCGCCTTGAAAACAGTGCAACACGCCACCGCCACTTAAATCTGCGTTACGCAAAATTGCGAAACCGTCATCAAACGCGTCGCGCAAGTGAATCGAAACCGGCTTTTTAACTTTGGCAGCCCACTCAAGTTCGTTTTCAAAAACCTTACGCTGCACATCTTTGGGCGACAAATCGTAATAATAATCGAGACCTATCTCACCCACGCACACAACGCGGTCGTCTTGCCAAAGCGCTTCCAGCGTTTCACGGTCTTCATCGATTCGCTTGGATTCATGCGGATGAAGGCCGGCTGCCGGAAAAATTCTAGGCGCCGTCACTCGCTGCGACAATTCCAACGCAAATTTAGAAGTCGCCGCATCGTTGCCCATTGCGATCACGGCCTGCACACCCTGCGCCGTTGCGCGCGCAAACAACTCGCTTTCTTGCGATTGGATTTCCGGAAAATCCAAATGCGCGTGGCTGTCGATCATTGGAAGAGCTGGTAACTCTGGAATTTTCATAGCTTACTCACACTAAACGGCGCCTGTAAAAGCGCCGCTGTTTCACTGAGCCAACGCGAAATAAAGCGCAAATCCGACGCCGATGAGCGACTCACCCGCGATTAAGCCTGACGCAACGGGAACCGTATAATCTTCAGCAATTTTCGGGCGCTTTTTCTCAAGCACATAAGCAATCACGGCGCCCAAGAACATGGCGAACGCGTAGTGGAAGTGGAACGTAAACGCCATGCCAAGTCCCATTGCAGACGGCACCAAGAACTTAAATTTCTCGGGCAACAGCTTGGCAATCAACGGCAAAATGATGCCCACGGCACCACCAATGTAAATCGCATAACGCGCCGTTTCGTGAATAGAATCAAAGCCATTCGCGAGCAGTTCGGCCACACCGCGCCACGTTTGCGCAGCCGGAGCCGGGAATTGATCCGTGCCCAACGCCGACGCATCCGGTACCAAAATTTGAAACGCGGTCACTGCGAAAAGTGTGCCGAAAACAATGCCCGCAGCTTGCGCTAAAAATTGCTTACGCGGATTCGCGCCCAGCAAATAACCACTCTTCAAATCAGTCAGCAAATCCGCAGACGAATCTGCAATACCCGCTGTCACACACGCCGCCATCAAGTTCACGTTTTGACGATCCGCCGCCGGCAATCCACGAGGCGTAATCGCGCCGTACATCAACTGCGTCACCTTACCCATCGCGCCGACGGGCGTTGTATCCGTTTCACCCGTTGCCCGACACGCGACCAAAGCCAAGAAAAAGGCCATCACGACGGACAAAATTCCCATCCAAATCGAAGTCGGAGGCCAAGCGGTCTTAGGAAGACAAGAGAAGAACACTACTCCTTGGCTCAC
>JAZUEA010000052.1:0-6190 GCA_045639945.1 Myxococcota bacterium | reverse complement strand
CCCCTTTTTTGGATTCAAACATCTTTCCAGAAAATGCATCCGTTAATCTTCCAGCGGTAATTTCAATCATTCTTTGTTCAGTAGAAGTATTGAGTGCATAGATAATTTTATCGGTTTCATAAGACTTTCGCGCCACGAAGATTGTGTCATCTGCCAGCAAACGCTCGCTTCTACCACTCCAAAGAGCGGGATGAGCGGCTCGGAAATTCATCAGCTTTGTAAGATATGCACGCAGCGATAGAGCCGCCTCGCTTATATTCTTCAGACTTGGCATTTCGCTTCGGCTGGCGTGATCATCAAAGAATCCTCGGTCGCCTTTCTGAATAAAATCAGGAACTTCCAACCCAATTTCGTCGCCATAATAAATTGAAATTGGTCCAGAATAAGCTGCAACAAACGAAAGAGCAGCGCGATAACGAGCCCAGTATTGCGGCGTATCACTTCCACCAAATCCGGCGCGTTGAATCAGATCACCAAATCGCAACAGATCGTGATTGCCAAGCATCATTGCAGGATGAGAATGCGGCGGATAATCGTCAAAAGCATCGAGAGAAAGGGCACTTGCAGGACCTTTGCGACCACTTTCCTCGACAGCTAACGCTTGGACCAATTGGTAGCGAACTTGAAATTCAAAGCATGACGGCAGCGCTTTGGGTAAATCCTGCCCACCGTAGCAAGTTCGCGTAATTTCACCGCGATCTCGCCAAACTTCACCAACCAAAAAACCAAGCGTTCCGAATTTTTCACCACGCGCTTTTCGGCGCGCACAAGCCGCTTCAACCGATTCGCGAATTTCACGCCACATGGACAGAGGCACTTGATAAGCTTGATCTAAGCGCCAACCATCAATGCCTAAAGTATCAATCCAATACGCAGCCACCTCTGCAAAAAATGCGCGCGTCTCTGGATCATCAAAATCTGAGATTGCACCTGAAAAGTCTGATGTTTCTTTGATTTTTTGTTTTTTACCCGATGGCGATGGCGCAACTTCTCCGCCACTGTGACCAAACACGCCATCGAATAACACATACAAACCGCGCTGGTGAGCGGCATCAACCAAGGCACGAAGCTCGTTCAATGTTCCAAAATGAGGGTCTACAGCGAAGTAATCTTTCGCAAAATAGCCGGTTGCTGCCCGCGCATCTGTGACTTGGGCATCAAACACCGGAGTAAGCCAAATCGCGTTGACTCCGAGTGATGCTATTTCGTCGATCGAATCTAAAATTCCTTTTAAATCGCCGTTGTGCGCGCTTGGCCCATAGCCAACACCAAAACCGCGGTTAGGATCTCCATCGCGATAGGACTCAATCATCACTTGATAGATTCGAAGTGAATCAAATGGATGGAGTGCATGCTCTGGTGACTGTTTTAAATAGGAATATCGCGACTGAACTTGTGTAGCACCGCGTGTTGCTCGCACATCAACGAGCAATCGTTCACCCGGCTTAGCATCTTGGCCAATTGTAATAAAATCAGCGACTTGCCACTCGCTCTCATTCAATCGCACTTCGATTTTTGCGTCTGAGACTGATTTAAAGTTGAGCGAAACAGAATTCTCGAAAACATAATCATTTCCGTTTGTTGCGCTTGGATTAACTTCTACAAAAATCGCAGTTTTTTCGGGTCGCTCGCTGTACCAGTGTCCGTCTTGAAAATAAGCTTCGTGGTCTAAAAACAAATCACCCGTTTGATGGGCGCCATCGTTAAAAATAAGATTGCATCGATCCGCCGCTATTTCGAATGTGTACCATTCGGAATTTTCAGCAGAATTTTCGCGAATCATTGCTTCGCCCGGCCAATTTGTAGAAACGCCTTCAGGCCAAGCGGACCAAAAATAAACGCGGGGTGCCTGCCAATCATCGTCTGGACGAAAATGAACCTTGATCGGCTTTGCTTCTGCAACAGCACAAAGTCCAACAATTCCTAACGAAATCAGCAAGTTACGATTCATTTTTGCTCCAACTTAAAAAAGCGCAGACTCAGCAATAAAGAGCTAAACAAAAGAACAGAATCTACGCAAGAGATATTGACAGCCGAACGCATTTCGTCGCATAGAACGGAATAGTTGCGCCGCACTTTAGGTTCAAGAGTACCGTGCCTCGCTCAAACAGGATACTCCGATGATGTGTTCTCTCCGTCGATTGTTCACCGCTTGTCCCAAGAAGCTTGCCAAAAGCTCAACAATTCTCGCACTTTTAGCGGCTTTATTGCTTTCGGCTTGTGGTCCAACCTACGTCACAAACACCAGGATTCCGTACACAGCGGAAAAGCAGGAACTCGCTGATATTGTTGAGAAATACCGCGTTGCGCTTGAAGAACGTGACATCGACACGCTCAAAACGCTCATCAGCAAAGACTACTACGAAAATGCCTCAACCACGGACGACGCGACCGACGATTATGGTTACGACGCCATTGAGGGCATTTTGGCTGATTTGAAGTCGCAAGTGAGCGCAGCCAAAGTGGAAATCGACATTACCGCGATTCAAATTGTGGGCGAGGCTGCCATCGTCGACCTCTCTTACAAGAGCCACTATCTCTACAGCAGCACTGGCGAAGACAAGCACTGGGAGACTGCGAGCGACAAAAACCGCATTACATTCCAGCGCGAAGACGACACCTGGCGCGTAATCAGCGGCCTCTGAGCCCGGATGCGTTTTCAATCTTTTTTCTGCACGCTCGCAGCCTGTCTTTGTGCGTGCGGCGGTCCCGCTCCTCAAACCCAACCCGTTCAAGAGCAAGTACTCGATCGCTCGACTCTTCAAAACGACCTTGAAATCCTTACGATTCCGGCGCGTGGCGAAACAGTTGCCGTTCAATTATGGCTGCCGTTTGGTTCGTCCGATGATCCGCCCAATCAGCCAGGAACAAGCGAAGCCGTTTTAGAAGCCCTTTTGGGGCGAGATCGCAGCGAGGGCTTAGCACCACAGCTGGAGCAATTGGGTGCGCGCTTGCAGAGCTATGTCACGTTCGATCGCGCGGTGATTGAAGTTGAAGTTCTGCCGTCCGATTTGAAAGACACGCTGAACGAGCTCGCAAAAGCTGTTGTTTCTCCGGATCTTTCCGCAGATTGGGCACCGGTTCGAAAGCGACTGGCAGCTCGTCCTGGCCCATCTGCACGACGCGTTGGCCTTGAGGCGATTTGGTCTGAAGCGTTTGGCGAAGCACCTGCACACACTCGTTCTGAAGCGGCATTGACGCTGAGCGACAACAGCCTGGAACGATTTGCGCAAAAATACGTGGTGCCTGAAGGCAGTGTGCTTTTGGTCGCCGGAACGGTTGATCGCGACACGATTCAGCATGCTTTCCGTGAATGGACAGGCAAGCGCCCGAACGCTGCCAACCGAGCGAAATCAAAGGGGTTTTCATTCTCAAGCAATCAGCAAGAACCGCAAGTTCGCATTGAGACCAGCACCGCTCAACGAGCACAATTGCGATTTGCGTTTCCCATGGGCGAACTCAGTCCTCGTGAAGCTGCGCAAGCCGATCTCATAGCAATTACGCTGGGTTATGGTGAAAACGCTCGTATTCGTCGTGCAGCTGAAGCGCAAGGCATTCATTTAGATCGCCTCCGCGCGTTTGCCTATGCACCCAAGCGTCACGGTCTTTTTGTTCTTGAAGTGGAATGCGCCGGCGACGAACTCGATCGGGTATACTTGCTGGTTTTAGATGCGCTCTACAATTTTCAGAACTCGCCGGCCACGCGATTGGCGCTCGATCAAAGCCGCCGCACTCTTTTGGATGACGCTCGACAAGCCGCCTCAACACCAACTGGCCGCGCTCGACGCGAAGCAAGCTTTGTTACGCGTTGGAACGCGAAAGCAGAAAACGAATACAACAAGGAACTTTCGGCCGTTACAGCCCATGAATTGCGAACTGCTGCAGGATTGATTTTTACACCGCAGCGCACAATTGCACTTTTGGAAGTTCCCGCCGCCTTCGCAACGCTGGACACTGAGCTTTGGAGTGAAACGCTCGCCGAAAAAGCGCGTAACTTCGCCAATGACGAGAAAAAACTCGACAAACACAATCTTCGTTTGGGCGAAAGCGCGCGCGCTCGCATCTACACACAGACCTCAGGCGCAACAACTGGCGTGGTCGCCATTCTCGCCAGCGGAAGTTCTTTAGAAACCAATGAAAACGGTGGGTTATCCGAACTTGTTGCTTGGCGACTCGCAGAAAACGGCTTCAACGCCAAAGTTACACGCGACCAAATCATTCTCTCGAGAAACGGCACAACCGAAGAATTAGACGAAATTTTAACGGTTTTAGGTCGCGATCTCGCTCAGGCGAGTTTTGGGCCGCACGAAATCGAATCGGCTCGTGCACGCGCTCGCCAACAACGCGAACGCCAAAGTACTCGCGCCCTTGCTCAAAGCGAATTTGAAGCGCGAATTTTCCATTTGCCGCGCCATCAGGATCGTTTGGAAACCCTTACCCCTGCTGAAGTTAGAGCGTGGTACGACGCTGCAATTGCACAAGCGCGACTGGAAATTACATTGGTGGGCGACATTTCGCCGCGCCGTGTAGAACGTGCACTTTCTCCGATTTTCACACGCCGAACACCAATTTCAACAGCCGATACCGTGCAACCCCCTGAAAACGCAGAGGAATCTCAAGAATCTGAAGCAGTCACAGCAACAACCAAGCGCGTCATTGATGGCACAACAACACACATGATTGTTGGCTATCCTGTTGAAATGACAGGCGAATTAGATATTGCTTCGGCAGAAGTGCTCACCGCCTGGCTTTTGGATGAGCGCATGTCAGGCTTGAACTACATTCGCTCTCAATTTGCCAATGCACCGTTACGCGTTGCACCAATTCTCGATTTAAATCCGCAAGGTTACGTTGCTTTTTACATTGAAGGCCAACGCGAAGTTGTAGACGCAGCCGTTCATAGTTTGAGAGCGGCCAAGCGTAAACTCGCCGCTGTGCAACCTGGCATCGCTGACTTGCGCGATATTCGCCGCCGCTTGCAAAGTCACCGCACGATTGCACTTCAAAATCCACTCCAGCGCGCACTTTTCTTTGCTGAACACGCTTGGAACGATCGCCGTTTTTCCGATCCTGATGGTCTTGAAGTTTGGCGCAACACAGTCGAACGCGTGACACCACAAGCACTTTCGAGCTTCGCCAAAAATTTGGACGACTCAAAGCGCGTAGAAGTCGTAATTGGGCCAAGCGAAGAAAACGCGCCTCCCAAGCTTAAACCCACTGAAAACATTCCACTTTCTCGCAATTTCACGGAGTCACGATGACCTGGTGGCAAGCGAAAGTTGAAGTCAGCTCGAGCATCGCCGAAACACTCGCCTGGCTCATTACCGACGAGCTCGACATTCCCGCCGAAGTTCAAGACACAACCACACTCATCCGCAGCGGAAAATTCGGCCGCGCCGCCGTTTTGCTGGCTTTTGGTGAAGAACCGCCCAGCGATTTACAAGTCAACGTGAGCGAAATGCTCGCTCGTTTGGGTCAGCCGAACGCGGAAGTGTCGATTCGTAAAAGCGAAGACGACAGCTGGCGCGACAGTTGGCGCGACTTTTTCAAAGGCGGTCCCATTTCGAAAAATCTCTGCGTAGTGCCTTCCGATCGTCCGATTCCTGAAGATTTACGAGGATTAAAGCCAATTCTCATTGAACCCGGAATGGCGTTTGGCACCGGCGAGCACGTCACCACGCGTCTGGCCATGAGCACATTGGACGACTTGCTCTGCAGCTTGAGCGAATCGGTCAAAATCCTCGATGTGGGCAGCGGTTCCGCGATTTTGTGCATTGGAGCCGCGCTGTTGGGTCACACTGCGTTGGGCGTTGAAATCGACCACGACGCACAAGAAAACGCCCACAACAACGTGCGTTACAACCATGTCGAGGACAAAGTTGAACTCAAAGAAGGTGCCATCGAAAACGAAGGCACTTTCGCGGTCGTCGTTGCCAACATGCTTGCTCGCGAAATTTGCGAAAACGCTGAAGTTATCGCGAGTTGCGCCGATGATCACTTGATTTTATCCGGGCTTCTCGAATCGCAGCGCGACGCCGTTTTGCGAGCCTTCCCCGATTTCAGCCTGTGCGATCAACGTGGCGAAGGAGACTGGCGCTCACTTCACATGCGCAGAAAAATCGTAATCTGCTGATTTTATTATCGAATTCACAGATTCAGATAAGTCGGATCGTAGCCATGTCGTTCTGTG
>JAZUEA010000051.1:0-2996 GCA_045639945.1 Myxococcota bacterium | reverse complement strand
CACCACCGCCGGCATCAACGGCGGCATGAAGACCAGCTTCGCCCCCAACACCGAATTGGTCGACGTGCTCAACAACGGCGAAGTATTCACCGTTAACGCTCAGGGCGCGCTCGAAAACGTCACAGTTCCAACCCGCACTGCGCGCATCCTCATCCCCAAAGCTCAACTCTGAGGCGATGGCGGCAGGTAGCCGCAGAGAATGCCCCGCCGAATGACCTTCCTGTTTAAACGTCTTATTCCTCTTGCCCTGGCCTTCGCCGGAATGCTCTGCATCAGTTGCGGAGACAATGACGCTTTTCCATTGGAAACGCGCTCTTGCGGCCTGAGTGTTGAAATTTCATTGCCAGGCATTCCGGCCCAAGTCGACTTGTACACCAACCACGATGATTTCACGTTGGCGCACCCGTTGACTCAGGGAAAAGACGGAATTTGGCGCATTTCCCTGCGCCCAACGCCAGGTCCGCTGCTTTACCACATTTTGGTAGACGATCGTTCGTACACCGATCCGAACAATCCGCTCACCGCCATGGAAAACGGCAAAACCTACAGCCTGGCTGAAATTGAAAGCTGCGACGCGCCCAAGTTCTCGCACTTGCAAACTTCGCAGACCGCTTCTGGCCCGCAATTTGTTTTGCAATTTTTGAAGCGGCCCAAAGGCTCAGGATTGGCACCTAAAAGTGTGACCGCTCATGTCGTTGAGGCGCCTCAAAACAAAGTGGACATTGTCACAGACGGTCCACTTTTGGCTGTCACGCCACTCGATTTGCCTTACGGAAAGTACCACTTACAACTTTCTGCAACCGACAAAGATGGCGTGGAAACGGAACCCTTCGAAGCGCCATTTTGGGTGGAAAATTCAGCATTTAAATGGGAAGACGCGCTCATTTACCAAATTGTGGTGGATCGCTTTGCCGGCGACGAAGATTTTGAACCCACTACTTTTCCGGAAGGCACAAACGATCCCTACAAAATCGCGGCTCGCCACGGTGGAAATCTACGCGGCATCATTCGGCACATCGAAGACGGCTATTTTGAAAAACTGGGCGTGAACACGCTTTGGATTTCACCGCTCAACCAAAATCCTACCGGACTTTGGGGCGGCACCGACGGCGGTTCCGCCGTGTACGAAAGCTACCACGCGTACTGGCCCATTGCGCCGCGCACAGTGGACAAGCGATTTGGCACCGAAGCCGACGTTGAAAATCTAGTTCAAACCGCGCATGCACACGGAATTCGCGTTTTAATGGACATTGTGCTGAACCACGTGCACCAAGAACATCCCTACTATGGCCGCCATCCATCGTGGTTTAACCCCGACGGTTGCTACTGCGGTTGGAGCGATTGTCCATGGTACGGCAACATTGAGCACTGCTGGTTCACAAACTACTTGCCCGATATTTCATGGGAAAAACTCGAAACGCTCACCACACAAGTGGATGACGCGCTTTGGTGGATCGAGCGCTTCAACTTTGATGGTTTGCGCGTCGATGCCGTTCCCATGATGCCGCGTTTTGTGACTCGCTGGCTCACATCGCAAGTTCACAGTCGCTTTGAAGGTCTCTACTCGCGCCAATATTTGGTGGGCGAATGCTTCACCGACGCTTCGGCGCGCGACCAAATCAAGTGGTACTTGGGACCACAAGGTTTGGATGGCTTATTCGATTTCCCGCTGATGTGGAACATTCGCGATGCGTTTGCCTGGCAATCCACACCGCTTTGGAGCCTCTACGACGGGCTCAAAAAAAGCGAAAAAAGCTATGGCGGCAGCACCGCTGTCATGTCGAACTTTATTGGCAACCACGACGTGACACGGTTCATCAGCGAAGCTGATGGCCACATCGACGGCTCGCTGACGCAAGCATTTGCCGGCGAAATTTCAGAACCAACAGATGTTTCGAAATACGCGCAACTCGCGCTGGCTCAAGTGTTTTTATTAACAATTCCCGGTGCACCAACCATTTATTACGGAGATGAATTTGGTCTGCCAGGTGCGAACGATCCCGACAATCGACGCGACATGAAATTTGCACCGAACTTGAACGAGCAAGAATCCGCTTTATTTGAGCTGGTTTCCAAAGCCGGCCGACTGCGCCAATGCTTGCCCGCTCTACGCCGCGCGCCTTTTTCGCTGCTTCGTGCCGAGTCCGAACGCTTGGCTTATTACCGAGATTTGGGAGATGGCGCGCCGGCCATTATTGCTCTATCGCGTAATCCCAAAGACCCAAGTCCCATGACCCTCACTTTGCCCGAAAACTTTGCACCAAAAGTTACGAAATTTTATGAAGTTTTCTCCGGCCAAGTGATTGGTCGCAAAGGTAACACGTTGGAGCCTCTGGGACTCCCCGCACTCACACCGGCAATCTTGATCCCGGCAGATCACCGGTGTACCAACACACTTTGAAGGAGTTTTCCACTATGACTCACACAACTCTTCGCGCTGCTCTGGCCCTTCTTTTTGCAACTGCTGCATTTGCTGGATGCGACGAGGACGACAGCAGCATTCACGTTTACCGACAAAATCAGCAACCCGACGGCGGCATGTTCGACGCGGGCGAAAAGCCTTCTAACGGCGGTGGTTACGGTTACGGCTCCGGCTCTGGTTCTCGTAGCCACTACAAAGCCAAAAACAACCAAGAAATCCCAGACGGCGGACTTTCTATTTAATCAACCATTTCAAGCTAACCCATGGAATTCCCAATCAAATTTGAGAATTACGTTCTGCTCAAGCACATTGCAACGGGCGGAATGGCCGAGGTTTTTCGAGCTCGCCCATGGGGTGCGACTGGGGACATTCATCGCATTGCGCTGAAGCGTCTTTTGCCCAATCACGCACAAAACGAAGAATTGGTTGAGATGTTTCTGGACGAGGCTCGCATTGCCATCAACCTGAAACATCCGAATATTGCTGAACTTTGCGATGTCGGCGGTCAAGGGGCGAACTACTTCATCGCAATGGAATACGTTCATGGCGTGGATTTGCGAACGCTCTGCATGCA
>JAZUEA010000050.1:0-1564 GCA_045639945.1 Myxococcota bacterium | reverse complement strand
ACCATCCTTCGCTCCGTCCTCGAATCTTCAGATCTGTAATTCCAGCTCATTTCGTTCAAAATCGAACAAATACAAAAAAAGCGCTCCCTTTTGAGGAGCGCTTTTAAATGCGCTTTATCGCTGCAAGCGAATCACTTCTCAGACGGAGTAAGTCCCGAATTGATCGAAATCTTCGTAGCGCGTGCCATCTTGGGAAGAGCACCTTCGCCAAGCTGACGAATCAGACCGAGGCGCTGCGGAGCACCGAAGAGAGCCTGCTGCCAATCAAGACCGAAGAACTCACGAGCGCGGTTGGCTTCGAGAGCGCGACGAATATCATCTTTTTGAGCGGCAAAATCTTCGTCGCTGGGCTGCTTGAGCTCGGTCAAACGCGCGACGATGTAACGACCTTCAACTTCGTAAACCTCGGGAAGCAAAGGAGATTCCATCGTGGTCTTCAAGGTCGCAAGGGAAAGCGCTTCGTTTTCACCAATGAGCGGAATGCGCGAGAACGGCGTGCGCTCAATGTTGAAAGCGCCTGTGCTCGTCACAAACAATTTGCTCTGAGCCGGCTCTTCAGCAACCGGAGCAGCCTCGGCCGCTTCGGCACCTTCAGCCGCTTCAACAACCGGAGCTGCTTCGATCTTCTTGGTTTCGCCGACGTTTGCCAAAGCAGCTTCAAGCGAATCGGTGGCCTTGGCGGCAACCAACAAAGCTTCGGCGCGCGTCTTTGCAGCGGCCTGAGCGCGAGATTCAGCCGCAAGCTTGGCAGCCAATTCCGGCGTGACCTCTTCGAGCGAGCGGTGCAACGCAGGCTTGACTTCTTCAGCCTTCACAAACCAGAAACCAACGGCGTTTTCCTGAAGTTCAGAAATGTCGCCCACATTCAAAGCGCTGTACACGGCAAAGTCTTCCTTCGAAGAGTTTTCTTCGGTGACCCAGCCCATGTCGCCGCCCTTAGAAGCGTAGAAGTCCTCGGAGTCAGACGTGGCAACCGTGGCGAAATCTTCGCCGCCCTTCACGCGATCCAACAAAGCCTGAGCCTGCTTGCGAGCCTTGGCGTTGCCTGCGCTGGATTCAATGCGCGGCGGCTTGACCAAGATGCGGCGAATGTGAACCTCAACGCCGTGGTCGTATTGCTTTTTATTTGCTTCATAAGCAGCCGCAATCTTGTCGGCGTTTTTGGCCTTGAAGTCCGCAATTTCTTCAGCAGTGGCCGGCGCGGGATCACGCTCGGGCTCAACCGCCACGAAATCAAAGGTCCACGTGCGAGCCTGATTGTTGAAGGCCTCACGAACCTCAGCCTCAGAAACCTTGGCCTGATTCACAAGGAAGTCCATGTAGTGGCCCACGACCACCTCACGCTCCTTGGCGCGGCGATACTGATCGCTGCTCGCGGCGAATTGCTGCGTGACCTGCGCCTGGTAGCGGTCGTAATCGAACTTGCCCTTGTTGTTCAAAAACAGCGGATAATCGCCGTTCTTTTCGCTGCGAATGTAGCTGGTGAGTTCGTTTTCGCTCACCACAACGCCCATTTTCGCGGCGTTTTGCTCAACCGCAACCTGGTCAATGACCTGAGCGGCAG
>JAZUEA010000049.1:0-7697 GCA_045639945.1 Myxococcota bacterium | reverse complement strand
TTCTCTTGTCTTCCTAAGCCCGCTTGGCCTCCGACTTTACAAACTCGGCGTGTTTGTCAAATTCAAGTGCATCAAAAGCGCCAGACTCAGCTGTAACGCCGTAGCGAATGCGGATATCCGAGGCGATGAGTGCTGCTTCTTTTTCATCACGCGCGGCCAAGTAAATTGCGTGGCCATCTTCTGCGTAACGATGTGCAACTTCCGCTGCGATACGAGATTTTGCGCCTAAGATCAGAACGCTCATTTCGCATCCCCAACGAGACCAAGACGCTTCGCCAAGTCAGACTGGAACACGCATTCCGGATCCCACATGTCGCGCACGAGCTTCCATTCTTCCCACTTGGGGTACATCTTGCGGAAGGTTTCCTTGGAAAGACGAGCATCTTTGCCCAAGTAAACGCGACCGCCGGCCTCGACCACGCGAGCATCCAAGCGATCGAAAAGCTCGAAGAGCGGTGCGCCGAAATTGGGGAAGTCCATGGCCAGCGTAACACCAGGCATGGGGAAGGAAAGTCCACCGTGATCCTGCGGACCGAATTCCTTGATGACCGCCAGGAAGCTCGCCATGCCAGTCTTGGAGATGTCGGCCAAAACCTCGCGAATGACGCGGTGTTCCGGATCGTGCGGCACAACCAACTGGTACTGCAAGAAACCGCGCGGACCGTAACCACGGTTCCAATCACGAATGATATCGAGCGGGAAGAAGAACGGATCAATCGCGGTCAAACAACGAGACTGCGCCTTGAGTTGTTTGCGGTAGTAAACTTCGTTGAAAACCTTAATGAACGGCTTGCCTAAAACCCAGTTTGGTGCATCGCACGGCATCTTGAGAATAGGCTTTGCAGCCTTTTCCAAGCGCTCAATGATCGACGGAGCACGCGTGGCATCGGCATCGGCGTGACGACCACGCATGAAGATACCGCGCCCCATGTGCTTGCCCTGCTTGGCGCAGTCGATCCAGCTAACCACGTGCGTGTAGTTGCTGCTCTCGGCGCTCACCTCAAAGAAGTGGTCCAAGTTTTCAACGCGAATCGATTCCATTTCGATGAGCGGGCTTTCGACCTTGTTCAGTTTGATTTCGGCCGAAAGAATGATGCCGGTAAGGCCCATGCCGCCCACGGTCGCGTGGAAGAGTTCTGGCTCGTGTTCGGCGTCGCAAACCACGATTTCCCCTGAAGCCGTGAGGATTTCGACGTTGCGAACGTGATCCGTGAAGGTACCGTCGCAGTGGTGGTTTTTGCCGTGGATGTCGTTGCCGATAGCGCCACCAACCGTGATGTGCTTGGTGCCCGGGACGACGGGCGGGAAGTAACCGCGAGGCAGGAAAGTTTCGATGATGTCGTCCAGAGAAACGCCCGCTTCGCAGCGCAACCAACCGGTTTCCTCGTTAAAGTCAATCATGTGATTGAGCCCCAACATGGAAACCATTTTACCGTTGCTCAAAAGGCCGGTGTCACCATAGCTGCGGCCCAAACCAGCAGCGAGCATGGCTGAACCGTCGCGCTCATTCAGCAAAGTTGAGACATCGCGGGTCACATCCGGTCGCGCAACAAGCGTCTGAACACGCGGAAAACGACCCCAGCCATGCATCTCTTGATTTACGTAGCGTTCCATTGATGACCTTTCTGAGCCTAAATGAGGCGTCTGCAAATCGAAAGAAACTCTTTATAAGGGAAGATAATTCCGAAAGGTGCGAAAAAAGTTACACACCTCAAAAAATGTTTGAATGAGAGGCAAAACTACTCGCAATCATAAGGTTTTTGTTCTGGACCGCATGCGTAGCCTTTACGCGCTCTCATTTCAGCGGGGCCATATAAACGAAGCGCTCTCGCTTTACAACATCCCGGCAACCAAGGCGTTTCTTCACCTTGTTCGAGCGCAGTTCGAATGCTCGTTGAAGAAATATCGGGCAGCGACGGCCCAAGTTTGAGCCAAGGCGCGCCCCAAAGCGCTTGAATTGAATTCTCGTAACCAGGCCTGCCAAAGACCAATATTTTCCAACGCTCGGTAATTTCAGCGAATTTATACCAACGTGGCGCAGCGGAAATATTGTCAGCCCCCATCACCAGCAAAAAATCACAGTCTGGATAAATTTCAGAAAGCGCTAAAAGAGTGTCGTAAGTTCGCCCAGAACAATCCGTTTCACCTTCATACTTACAAATGTGAATGACTGAGCGATTAAATGGATGCAGCGCTTCTTCAAGCATGGCCACGCGTTCTGCAAATGGCGCCATTTGTTTGCCAAATGGATGTGATCCCGACGGCAACAACCACACTTCATCCACATCATCGCGGGCAGAAATCGCTGTTACAATAAAGAGATGCGCGATCGTGGGTGGATCGAATGCGCCGCCATAAATGGCAATTTTACGTTTCGGAGTATCCATCAGGTGCCTGGAAAGCGAAGTGTTGTAGGCTCACCGCGCATTCGACCATCAGCATTCATGAATGTGATCGAAAGGGTAGGACCGAACTCAACAATCGCGCACATCGAATTTTCAGCAGCTCCACCTTCAACAACACCAGGGCATAAAAGCACTGAGGAACTAGAAGGCTGAGAAACTTTGGGCTGTTGCGGCTGAGAGACCAACACCAAGCAACGTCCTGAGCCAGCCGGCGGAGTTGCTTCCTCGGTAATGGTATAATCTTCAACCTTCCAACCAACACGAGACAATTGCAGGTTGCGCGTTAAATGGCGCAAATGTTTAGAGATTTTCAGCTCTTGCTGATTGCCTTCAACTTGATTGCCACGAATCGATTCATACACAAATCGATAGTAACGTGGATCTGTGTAAGGCACTTCTTCCAGATAACGCTGCTCACGCAATTCCAAGTAAGCATTCACTGCTTTAGCGGCATCACCGACAGCGACAATGTATTCAAGATTTGGGTGCGCTTCCAAAGCTCGAAGCATGGGATCGAGATGCGGCGCACGATGGGCGATATTTGAAATGAAGGCGATTTTAGTCATCGTTCGTACTTCAAGTAAGGAGCAATTTCGCGAGTAAATTCGGCGCCATCCGCACATTGACGACGCCAATACTCGTCAATATCACCGTCTGATTCAATGATGCGACGACCTTCGTCATTGCCTAGCAAAAGGTCAATCGCAAGTCGGTCGTCGACAAATTCGTAGGTCTCCGTTCGCCAGCGCAAATCTTTGGGATAAAGTGCATGTAATGTAGAAAGCATGTGAAGTGATGTACGCAATGGTTCGAACTTTGCTCGATCTGTCACATGCAAAAACACACCACCAATTGTTTGCTTGGCAAACTTATGGAATGTAGGCTGAAAGTAAACCGGTCGAAAAGCGACGCCTAAAAGTGGTGTTTTTTCAAGGGCTTTCACCCATTCAAACGGGTCGATAAAACTCGCACCACACACTTCAAACGGCCTGGTTGTACCGCGTCCCTCACTCAAATTAGTGCCTTCAATCAAACACTGTCCTGGATAAACCAATGCAGTATCAAAAGTTGGCATATTGGGAGACGGTGGCACAAATGGCAGATTAAGTTCATCAAAATACGAAACTTTTGCTTCGCTTTGAACTTCAAGTAGAGACCAATCGAGTTTTAAATCCGTTTTTGCAACGTAGTAAGAAAGACATTCGCCAATCGTTAATCCATGACGCGTGGGCAAGGGAAACCGCCCAACAAAACTCAGGAATTTCGAAAGTTGACGTCCGCCTTCAACCACACCTGCAATGGGATTTGGCCTATCTAAAACCAAAACTTGCGTTTGCGATTCTGCTGCTGCGCGCAAGGCTGACATTGCAGTGTATAAAAAGGTGTAATACCTCGCACCGACATCCTGCAAATCGATGACCAATACATCGATATCACTTAGATCTTTGGGATCAAGTTCCAAGCTGGCTTCTGTTTTGCCATAAAGCGATACAACAGGTGCGCCTGTTACAGGATCTTGACTATGATCACTTGCGATCATGTCTTGCACATCGCCCCAAATGCCATGTTCTGGACCAAAGCACCGACACACATTGATATTACAGCGTTTACAAAGTGCGGTGATGTGCTCCAACTCACAAGTAACAGAAGCAGGGTGACAAAGAAGTGCAACTCTTTGGTGTTTTAAGCGAGCACAGTTTTCAGCGGCGAGGCGATCTAATCCGGTGAGCACCGAAATTCGAGTCATTTCAAAAGCACCGTTTTCAGTTGCACACCGATGCGCGGATCTTGCTGGACCAAGTAACGAACGTCGTAATTCGGGTAGAGAAGCAACACATCCTTTGTGTGCGCCGTGCAAAGTTCTGTAAAGCGAGCGTTCGTAATGCCTTGAATCGGAAGCCTTTGTGCACGCATGGCAGTTGTGTAATTGCGGAACAAATCGCGTGCGTAGTTTTCGTCATCCTGCGTCGCAAGCGCAATCACTTCCGCCTGATATCCACTGCTTTCGCCGTTCACAATCAGTCTGCGCTCCAACAACGCAGGCGTGCCAGTATCAAACAATCCAACTTCGGACCACTGCGCAGACGAAGCATGCTCATCATCATCCGGCAAAGGACGACCAGAAAGCTGACAAACCAAAACGTTGAGATTTTGCGAAAGTGTATTCGGTAAACCGCTCACACCCGCTTTGAACCAGTAATCACCGTCACCGTTGATCAGCTCCAACACACCGCGATCGATTTCGTAGAACGGCTTTAAGAAGCGATCAAAAAAGATGAACACGGCTGCAAACGCGAGCAAAAATCCGATCAACGCCAAGATATAAATAATAGAAAGGTCCGACGTTGCTTCAGAACGCGCAAGTGTTAAATCCATCCACACTGCGGCGTAAGCGCTCATGCTTTCTGCAGAAATTGGCAGGAAACGGATAGCCCAGTTTTGATCGCCATGACGAATGTTGCGCACGCTGTACAGATCTGCGCCCAGAGATTTGCTTTGTGAGATTTCGTCTTGCAAAACTTTGATGACTTCGGCGGACATTGTGCCAACAGGCGGCGTATCTTCAATAAAATAGGCAACTTCTGAAGATAACGGCTCACGCAGATGCTTGATTTCCGCTTCCATTAAACGGAATCCCAAAACCACGGAACCAACCACACCATATTGACCAATGACAGGAGCGAGGCCAACGAGCATCGGGAAACCTTTGTGAATCCAGATGTCGTAGAAGGCACTACCCAAAAGTAGTTTTGCCTTTGCTTTCGGGTAGTTATCTTCCGTCCCTTTATATCCGGCACCAAAGCGTGCAGGATCCGAAGCATCAGAGACCGGCACGCCTGTTTTATCCAAAATAATAAAGAGATCAGGCGAAGCACTCAGATAATTGCTAAGGCTTCTGGAAGATTCCTCAATTTCTCCGCCGTTGAACTGTGCGATAAATCTTTCATGCCATTTTTTGACGATGGTGTTCATGCCACGGTGGACTTCGTAGCGAAAATCATCCTCGTCCGGCACTACTTTGCCTTGGGCGTAATCTTTGGGTGTTTTTGAAAGCAAATCGCGGACATCCGGCGAATTAGCAATCTCGCGAGCTTGCTCAACCAGCGCGTATGCCGACAATGCCCATAAGCGAGTTAGCGTCTTTTGATCGCGCTCTACACTGCTTGAAACCTGATCATCTGCCATTTGCTGGCGATTACTCGCAATTTGCTTGTGTGCAACAAAACCACAAACCGCAAAGACAATGGCGAGAGCGATACCAACTTTCAGCTTAAACATAGAGTCTTTCCGCAGAGTTGCGTCACAAAGGAATCAAAAGACGCGTTCTCTCTGATCACTCACAGTCCGTGCAAGGACAGGTATCTTCAACTTTGGTTTCGGCCACAAAGCCAGTCAACGTGGTTTCAAGCGTGCCGCTGAAGGTATAGGCAGCAAGTTCTTCACCGTCGACTGTAATGGTTGTGTCGGGCGAAGAACCAACCATGTCCAACACGCTCTTCAAGCTTTGAGCCGGGCTTGAAGCGGACAAGCGGAAGTGCGTTTCGAGAGAATCTTTCTCAGTAACCACACCGCTCATATCAACGTGCAAGTCGTTGCCGTTGCGAACACCGTGAACCTTGGCTTGCTTAATGGGGAAAACCACTTCGGAATCGTCCGAGTAGATGTTCAAGATCGGCAAGATGCCATCAAATGTACCATCGGCATTTTGAATGGTCTCAGAGCAACCCACATCAACAGCACAGTGGAACGATTCGCCAGCCGACGTCAAGCAGTTGCCTTCAGTCAACCAATCGAACACGTCGTCCGATCGGTCGTTATGCGTATCTTTGCCACTCACGTACTGACCTGCACCACCGCGAAGCATGACCTTGCCATCGCGATCTTCAAGCTGCACAAAGAGGTACATCTTTTGATCGCGCAAGTTGTTGTTCAGCAAAGTGGTTAACAAGCCTGCAACTTTTGACGGCTCAGAAAGGTGAATCTCCGTCAGGATGAAACTCTCTTTGGGGTCGTTTGGATTGCTTACTCCCGCATCAGACTTCGTGTTCGATGCATTGTCGTCATCATCGTCACAACCAAAACCGAACAAAAGGGAAGCTGCAAGAATGGCAGTAAGAGAGAATTTCATCTGTTGCTCCTTTTGAAAAAAGATCGATGTAGATTATTGCGCCCTGTTAAAGAACGCAAGCGATCAATGAAGAGAAGAAATGAGAGGAGAGAACGCCAATGCGTTCAAAAGGAAGAATTAGAGAGGGGAAATAATCTTGTGCAATTCGGCCAAGCGGGTGTCGAATTCATCGCGCGTCAACGTGTTCAAACGATCCAGGCAGAAGCCCTGGCAGGCGAAGCTGGCGAGAACCGTGGCCTGAAGAATAGCGCGCTTGAAAGCGGCGAAGTCGATTTTTTCTTCGTTCGCCAAGCTGGACATCAAACCAGAAGCAAACGTGTCGCCAGCGCCGGTCGGATCGACGATGTCGCGCAGAGGGAACGACGGCACCACAAACAAGCCTTCTTCGTGGAAGAGCATAGCGCCGTAAGCACCGCGCTTGATCACCAACGTCTTGGGACCCATGGCGCGAATGGCGTCGGCCGCGTTGTAGATGTTCTTTTCGTTCGAAAGCATGTGCGCTTCGGTCTCGTTGATGACGAGCAAGTCGATGCGCTTCAAAACTTTGAGCAATGCTTCGCGCTGACCGGTGATCCAGAAGTTCATCGTGTCTGCGCCGATGAGCTCCGGACGCTTACCTTCAAAGGCATCAAGCACGCGCGTCTGCAACGCTGGATGAATGTTTGCCAAGAAGAGGATGGGAGAATCCAGGTAAGCTTCAGGCAGCTTTGGATTAAAGTCCTCGAAAACATTCAGTTTGGTGTCAAGCGTGGTGGCGTCACCGAAATCTTCACCGTAGCGACCCTGCCAACGGAAAGTGGCACCAGGCACACGCTCAAGCCCCTGAAGGTCGACGCCGCGGCTGCTCAAGACATTGAGCGCGTCCTCAGAGAAGTCACTGCCGACAACCGCCACCAAACGAATGGGCGCAAAGAGACTTGCGCCGGTGCTGAAGTAGGTCGCCGATCCACCGAGGCCGTTTTCGCGATGGCCGGCCGGTGTTTCGATGTCGTCCAGCGCAACGCTGCCGACCACAAGGATGTGCTTCGCCATCAGTCCTCTCCTGCGTCTTCGGGCCACAAATAACGCCCGATCAAGGGCCAGAGGTTCTTCTTTGTTTCCTCTGGAATGAGCGATCGTGCCGTCATCACCGCTGCACCATTGCAAAGAGCGTGGTGTGAAGG
>JAZUEA010000048.1:0-4487 GCA_045639945.1 Myxococcota bacterium | reverse complement strand
TTGCGTTACCTCGTCATTTGCAACGGTTATGGCGCGGATTACGACATCTGGAATGGCGTATTGGCCGATCTTGAAAAAGATTTCCGCATTTTAATGTGGGATTACCGTGCCACGTATCGCAGTGAATTTGCGGCAAATGCATCGGTTACCATCAGCGATCAGGCCTGGGATTTGTATTGTCTCATGGAAAAACTCGAAATCCGTGAGGCTGCGATTTTGGCTTGGAGCGTTGGTGTTCAGGTGGCGCTTGAGTTTTATTGCGCAAATCCGCAGCGTGTGACGGCGCTTTGTCTGCACGATGGCACGCACGACCACCTGTTGCACCGTTTGTTTGGCCAGCGACACTGGAATTCGAGTTTACGCGTGCTTGTTGCGGCGCTTCGTAAAGTTTCGCCGGTTCTTTGGCCAAAGTTGCAGCCACTTGCGCGCAAGCTTGGTCAGGCGTCTTGGTTCGTTCCTCTGTGCGAAAAATTGCGCTTGGTTCGTGGAAATCCTGAAGGATTTTCAGAGGCTTACGCATCGCTGGTCGATTTGGATATGTCGACCTACTTGCAGATGGCGCTCGATGCGGATGATCACGATCTTCACGGTGCGCTTTCAAAAATCCAGGTGCCCACGCTGGTGATGTTTGGCACGCGTGATGTGTTAACGCCGCTTTCGTTGGCTAAAAAGTTGGTGCGCTCGATTCCTAACGCGAAGGAAGTTTTGTTGCCCAACGGTACGCATTACACGCTTCTCGAGTGCCCTCACTTGCTCGCTCTCTCCGTGAAAAGCTTCTTAGATGGCGTTAAAGCCTAATTAAATCAAACAGTTATAAAAATTGAACAAGCGCTAGCGTGAGTGCTGCTTCAAGTGCGACCAGTCCGCGGAGGGCGATGCACGGATCGTGGCGACCAGCGGTGACAAGCGTAGTTTCGCGCCATTCGTCGTTTTGAAGCGTTACGCTTCGTTGTGGCAAAGCGATGCTGGGCGTTGGTCGCATGGTTGCGCGCACGATGAGAGCTCGACCGTTTGTAAGACCGCCGTTCAAGCCGCCCGCGCGGTTGGTGAGCGGTGTGGGCATGCCGTTCATCAGTCCGATTTCGTCGTTGGCTATTGTGCCGTACGCCGACGCAAATTCGTGGCTTAATCCGAAACCCACGGATTTTACACCAGGAATTGCAAACAACCACTGTGCAACCAGCGATTCCACACCGCCAAAAGGCGGCTCGCCCAAGCCTCGTGGCAATCCCACTGCTGCGAGTTCGATTTCCGCACCAACACTGTTTCCTGGAAGTTGGTTGAGTTGCGATTCAATGTCACGTGCTAGAATTGGTGCTCTGCAAGGAATCTGCTGTGATTTCAATAGGTTAAGTTCGCTCGCGGTTGGATCCGATTGGTCATTTACAAACGAGCGGCCGACGAGCGATCCCAGTCGCAAAATGTGAGAACCGATTGAAATTCCTCGGGATTTGAGAATCGGTTCGCAAAGAGCTGCGGCGACAACAAGCGGTGCGGTTAATCGACCCGAAAAGCGACCTCCGCCGGAAAGCCATTGGCCGTCGCGAAAGTAGCAAGTGAGATCGGCGTGGCTTGGTCTGGGTGTTGAGAGATTATAGTCGCGTGCGCGAACATCGTTGTTTTTAATCAGAAAAGCGCAAGGGCCGCCATGCAAAACGAGAGCATCGTCTTCCACGTGTGCGCCGGAAATCCATTCGATTTTGTCGGATTCTGTGCGTGTCGTCGTGTTTCGTTGGCCAGGTTTTCGGCGTGCTTGCGCGCGTTCGATGTCGCAGAGCGGGATGGTGAGTTTGGCGGGAAGGCCTTCAATGCTGCCGCCGATGCAAGGACCGTGTGATTCACCAAAAAGTGTGAAGCGGACGCGCGTGCCTAAGGTGCTGCTCATGGATAACTCTGCGATTTTTAATAATAAAACGGAACCGCACCAGAAAGAGCTGCTTCAAAAGCAGTCGAGAAATTCGGAAAAGATTTCTCAATGCCGGTGTGGTCAAAAGTCAGCGGTCCTTCCGCAAAAGGCGTTGCCAGCGCTGCCGCCATAACCAAACGATGATCGCCTAATGTGTCCAACTTTGCGGATTTAAAACGAGAAACTGGCGTAATGTAAAACTCGTTCTGTGAGAATTCACAGTGAACGCCCAGCGCCTTCAAAATCTCAAAAACGCCGGCCACGCGGTCACTTTCCTTGGTCCTAAGTCGTTTTGTGCCTGTAAATGTGATTTTGTGTGATTGAAGCGCGCCCCAAATCGCGAGCATAGGAAAGAGATCCGGCGTTGCACTGATATCTAAAACAGCTGAATCGCTGGAAATTATTGAAGAAACAGCTGAATCCGGCTCAATAAAATCACCAAGCGGTTGAAGCGCGTTGCGGCAATCGGGCCAACCGTGTTTGGACAAAAGTTCGCCTAAAACCTCAAAAAACGCACGTGCCGAAGCATCCGGTGGCACAACGAGTGCTTTTTCCGAATTGAGCTGCTTAGAATTGGAACTCTTTGAAATTTCAAAGAAATTTTCTGAGACTCTCCATTCAATGCCAGCTTTTTTAAGCATTTCCAGCGTCAATTCAACATAACCGCGTGACACTGTTTGAGTGGTGTGAATCTGCGATGAGCCTGAAAGCAGCGGCAAAGCCAGCAAAAATCCCGATAAAAATTGAGATGTTGTTGAAGTATCCAGCTCAAAACGACTAGGCGCGAGCGGTCCCTGAAGTGTGAGCGTGTCGCCGTGATGCTCAAAAACAACGTTGTGTCCCACAAGCGCAGCAGCGAGCGGCTCCAAAGGTCGACGCGTGAGCGAACCTTTTAGATGAATCGTCCACCGATCTGAACGAGTCAGCAAAAGTGGGCAGAGAAGTCGAAGCGTGGTCGCTGAGCCGGAAAGTGTGAACTCTGTTTGGCACGGATGAACTTTGGGAAAAATCGTGATTTTTTGCGCAGTTCGAACGATTTCCGCGCCAAGCGCCTTTGCCGCAGTGAGTGCTTCCAAAATGTCAGAAGCTAGCTCTCCTGAAATGTAAATCTCTGATTTTTCACAAGAAAACGCCGAAATCAAAATGGCGCGCTGTGCCACCGATTTGGAAGCTGGAAGCTCGAGCTTCCGTGGCATTTGCGTGTGCGTCATCACCTGTGCAATCGGCAATTTGACTTGTTCAAAAGAACCAATTCTAGAAACCCGAATGATTTCAATTGCTTGGCCCGACCGCTTTTTGTCATGCGCCACTTTTTGTTCAAGTTCAGCCAGCGTCGCGTTGGGTGGTGTAGTTTGAAGCCCAAGTTTTGCAAGCAAACTTCGAAGTCGTGGCCTAAGTTCCGGTGCAGTAAAGGGAATCATTCCAAGCGCGACTGCTTCTCCGTGGCGGAGTGGGCGCTCAGTCTGCGCTGAGAGACTTTCGAAGGCGTGACCCAATGTGTGGCCAAAATTCAGAACATGCCGCAAGCCATAATCCAGCGGATCTTTAACAATTACGCTGACTTTGGCTTGAATTGCTCGCGCAATTGGCTCTTCCAATTCGCGCGGATCAAGTTCTGAAATCGCAGGCAACGATTCGAGTTTTGAAAAAAGTTCGCCGTCGAGCGTGCAGGCGATCTTGACGATTTCAGCAAGGCCAGACGAAAGATCTCGTGTTTCAAGTGATTTGAGGCAATCGAGATCGCAGAACACGCCGCGCGGTTGTGAAAATGCGCCGACGACATTCTTGACGCCTTCGAAATTAACGCCGGTTTTTCCGCCAATCGCTGCGTCTGCCATGCCAATGACAGTGGTCGGGCAGGCGTAAAATGGAACGCCTCGCATCCAGGTTGCGGCGACGAAGCCAGCAAGATCGGTGACGACACCGCCGCCCAATCCTAAAATGGCAGAGCTGCGATCAATGTTGGATGCTGCACAGATTCTGTATAAAAACTGAGCAGTTTCGAGAGTTTTGAAAGATTCGCCCGGTGAAATGATGGCTTTAAAAACTTGAATGCCAAGCTCTAAAAGTCGCGCTTCGAGCTTTGAGTAGTAGAGATCGTGAACACGCGAATCTGTGACGATAAGCGCTTTTTTCTCACAAATCTCAATCTCTTGAAGGGCACCAGGTTTAACAACGACCGGATAATTTGTGCCCAGCGGAACGGTTAGATGCACAGCGGATCGCAACCAAAGCGACGAAGCAGGCGACCAACGAGCAAAAGCGGCAGGCCCACAATCGCCGATTCCTCTTGTCCTGCAATCTCTTCGAAGATCCAGACGCCACGAGATTCGATGCGGTAGCCGCCCACACAGCCGATGGGTTCATCCAATGTGACGTATGTGTGAATTTGCTCAGCCGTGAGCGGTCGCATCTGCAGCGTGACCGACGTGGTCTCCATTTCGAGCTGGCCAGTCGCAACGTTCAAACAGGCAACCGCAGTGTGAAGCGAGTGCGTTTTCCCTTGCAGCCGCGCGAGTTCGCTTTCAACGCGCTCGAGCGTTTCGGGCTTTTTTAAAAGTTGCCCTTCAAACTCCGCAAC
>JAZUEA010000047.1:0-1591 GCA_045639945.1 Myxococcota bacterium | reverse complement strand
AGTGAACGCAGAACTTCAGCGATATCATTGCCACAAAGTCCAACCAGCGTGTCTGAGCCCAGCAAATACAGCGCCATGCACAAAAGTGCAGTTACCATGAGCGCTACAATTTGGTTGTCAGTTTTTGCGCTTACACACAGGCCGACCGACATGTAAGTGGCTGCGCATAAAATCGCTGCGATGTAACCACCCACAACTGGGCCTAAATCCAAATTGCCCAAAAGCGCAGCCGTGATGGGGAGCGGCAACGTAAGCGCAAGCGCCAACCCAACGAGCGCCATGCCGGCAAAAAACTTGCCCAGCACCAAATCACGAACGCGACACGGCAGCGTCATCAAAATTTCGAGCGTGCCCAGCTTTTGTTCTTCGCTCCACTGACGCTGCGTCAACGCCGCGACCAAAAAAACAAGCAGCCATGGCAAAGAACTGAACAGAGGACGCACATCCGCCAAGTTGCGCGCGAAAAACTTTGCTTGGCTAAAAAAGATGAAGAGCGTCACCAAAAGGAAGGCGCCCAAAAAAATGAATGCAACGGGAGAATTGAAATAATTTCGCAGCTCTTTGCGCGCGCAGGTTTGAATTGCCATTATTTTGCCTCCGCCGTGTGACGTGCGACATGTGCCGCCATCAAATCTCGGAAAACCTGCTCCAAACTGGGTTGATCAAGCGCACATTCACCCACACGAAGGTTGGCCTTTAGAGCGAGCTCGATCACGCTGGCCGAATCACATTTTTCCGGATCACATGCCAAGTCAAAGCGCTCAAATCCCTTCGATTTTTCACGCGTTTTTACATTGAGCACGCCCGGCAGAGTCTCTACAAATTTCAGCACCGAGTCTGTCGAGCCATCCTGAGAGGCGAGCGATAAACGAAGTGACTTGCCAGCCAGCAACTTTTCGAGCGACTCGTCACACGCGATTTCGCCGTCGATCAAAATCACCACACGACTGCAAACCGCCTCGATTTCACTCAAAATGTGCGTCGACAAAATGATCGTGGTTGTTTTTGCAAGTTCGCGAATTAATTCACGAATCTCGACAATCTGAACGGGATCAAGACCGTTTGTAGGCTCATCCAGCACCAACACTTTTGGCCGATGCACAATCGCCTGAGCCAAACCAACACGCTGCCGATAACCTTTTGACAACGTGCCGATAGGACGTACAAGCACCTTCTCCAGACCACATGCACGTACAGCTCGCGACACCGCGCGCAACCGATCCGACGCCGGAACTTCGCGCAATTCAGCAAGCATCATCAGGTAATCCTGAACCAGCATTTCCTGATAAAGCGGTGCATTTTCAGGCAAATAGCCAATTTGGCGCTGAACCGCCTGACGCGACTGCACCACATCATGCCCACCAACGGACGCCGAACCAGACGTGGGCTCAAGGTAGCCGGTGATCATTTTCATGACCGTCGTCTTTCCTGCTCCGTTTTGTCCGAGCAGGCCGACGATCTCTCCTGGCGCTACATGAAACGACACGTCGGACACAGCCTGCACGTCGCCGTAGCGCTTGCTCAGATTTTTGACCGCGATCATTCGCAGCTCCAACACAAAAAACTGCACCTCTAACAGAATTTGAGGTGC
>JAZUEA010000046.1:0-1994 GCA_045639945.1 Myxococcota bacterium | reverse complement strand
GGCAGCTACCGACTGGACACGCGCTTGCTCAACGCTGATTTCCTCGACCAAGACAAGACTTTCTACGGCATGCACCGCTTGCGCATCGATCCACGCATTGAAGTGGGTCCGTTTTTGGTCCGCCTAGAAATCGATGTTTTGACCGGTCAATTTTTTGGCGACACCGACAGCACCGGCCAGAGTTTTGTGCCCGGCTGGCGTGGAAATCCCGAGCGTTCTTACGACGGCTGGACCACTGTTGAACCGCGCTTGGGCTGGGTCGAACTCGAATTCGGCTGGATGCACTTCATTGCAGGCCAAGTCGCAGCGCAATACGGCCTTGGTTTGGTCGACGGCGATGGCTTCGATCACGACGAAGATCTTCGACTTTTCGAACGATTTGGTCATCGACAGGCCGGCGATTTAATGCAGCGTGTGGCGTTTACCTTGCGCCCATTCCAACGCAGCGAAATTGGTCCCATCTCCGAACTCGCATTCACCCTGGGCGGCGATCACATTTACCAAGACGACCAAGCCATTTGGATGGACGACGATTCTTCGTGGCGTGCGTTCGGCGCGATCCAGTTTGAGGGCGAAGAAGGCAAACTCGGTTTAAACGTCACGTATCGCTACACCGACGACCATGTGGGAGACGAGCACAAAACGCTGACCACCGATTTCTACGCGCGCTGGGATCATCCGCTTTTCATGCTCGGCGCTGAGCTACACCTCGAAACCGAATTCGCTTATGTACACGGCACTTCGATGCGTTACTTGGCGCCCGGAGTTACGCCCGTCGACGTTGATGCATTTGGTGGCGTGGGTCGTGCCGAAATCTCGTGGCTCTGTCCGCGCGTCTCGCTCGGCTTCGAAGTGGGTTATGCCTCTGGCGACGACAATCCAAACGACAAAAAACTCACATCGTTCCGTTTCGATGACGACCATCGCGCCGGCTTCATCCTCTTCCAAGACGTGATGCGGCTCAAAACACTGCGCAGTGCCGACGACGTTCGACTCGCGCGCGGCGACGACTTCAGCAGCGACGACCAATTCAGACTGGGTCGCACCTACACCGACGGCGCCATCGAAAACGCGCTCTACTTCTTCCCCGGCGTCACCTGGCGTCCCAGCCACTGGACACTCACGCTGGCCGGCCTTCTCGCTTGGTCCGCAACCGACCTCATCGATCACGCCGGCGCGATTCTTGGCAAAGAGAGCTACACCGAAAATCCCGGACGTTTTTACGGATTCGAAGTTTTAGGCTCCATCCACTACGCGTTCCCCGTGCCCGCCATTAAAACGCTCAGCGTGGGAGCTCAAGGCGGCATCTTCCGCGCCGGCTCCGCACTTTCCAACAACGGTGACATCGCAGGCAAAGCCGTTCTCGACCTCTTCATCGATTGGTAGTTCTCTACCCCTTCAAAATCACTTCACTTTTAAAGATTTCGAATCGTTTCGGTCTGATCACAAACAGACACGTGATTCTCTATCTTCAGAGAGAGAAAATTATAACGGCTGGATTTTTAAGGAGAAATTTTAGGTAGGAAGGCGGAGGGCGAAACGACTTACCAGCTGGCTTGCGCCTGAATCTTGTAGACGTCTTCGTCAGGACGAACGTTGGTACCCACAGCCTGGGTCACTTCGTTCGGCGTGTAGATGTTCTCGCCATAATCGTAGTGCGAGTAAGACAGGAAGACGTCGATGCCCTTGTACGGCGTGATACCAATGCGCGGCGTAATGGCGTTGAAGGACAAACCTTCGTGGTTGGTATCCAAAATGACGCGGTCGTAACGGACGCTCACGAACGGCATCGGATTGATGTCGAAAGCCAACGGCGCGTAGCGAAGCTCGGAGCCCCACTTGAAGTAACGGCGGTCGTTGTAGTTATTTTTCGGATCTTCCTTGTTTTTGGTATCGGCTGCGACATAGGCGGTCAAACCAAAGAGCGACACGTTCAAACCGTTGAACATCGAAGCGAGCTCACGACTCGCAAAGGCGTCGATGGTGCGGTGAAC
>JAZUEA010000045.1:0-1753 GCA_045639945.1 Myxococcota bacterium | reverse complement strand
CCTTCACCGATTTCAGCAAACGCAGGAGATGTAAAGCAAGCCGCAGCAAGAGCAATCGCGCGGATTTTATTAAGAAATTTCAAAAAGTGAGATTGAGATAAAACACGAGCTTTAAACGCCGAAGTCGCGCAACAAATCGCTCTCAATGAGCGCCTGCAAGTTGATGTTGCAGGCTCTAATGAGCAATCCGGCACTATTCACTCCCAGACAGCGCAGGAAGTCGCTCTAACTCCACTGGCACGAAAACCATATTCTCATCCTCAAAAGCGGGATCATCCGAGCGCATATCGTCGTTAATCGACTGTTGCGCAGCTCCAGAAACCTCCGCAGCCGCCTGATCCTGCACGCAGTTCGCAAGAGCGAGGCGAAGTTTATCAACCTCTCCTGCCGAAAACGCAACCCGCGCATAAGCATCGTCAAAGCGCGCAGCAGCATCGGGAGAATGAGAATTTGCAGCTTGCTGCAATTCCGCATCCGCATTTTGCGTGACACGCAAAAGAGCAGAAAACGAAATCAAAGTGTCGCGCAAACAAGCCTCTTTAGCAGGATCACCTGAAAACGTATTGAGCCGCTCTTCTGCAAGCGCGTGAGCAGCTTGAACCTGGCGAAGCATTTGCGCCGATTTGGCAAGCTTTGCTGAGCGATCATCTGCATGGCTGATTGCCGGCAACACAGCCATAAAAAAGCAAGTTGCCCAATAGAAAAGCCGCGATTTTTGCCCGATTGCGTTCATAGGTAGTCTTTCACAGAGGCGCTAAGAATACGCAACTTAGCTCGCGGGTGCAAAAATGAATGGGAATGCAACGGTTACGTCGCCGCCATCAGGCTTGGGGAAGCGCCAACTGCCGATTGCTTGCGTAATGCACGACGCAACAGCGGGATCGCCCGTGGAGTTTTCGATAATTTTGACGTTGTCCACGCGGCCGCTCGCCAAAATTGTGAACTGTACTTTGACACGCCCCTTGAGCTTTGGGTTGCTCTTGAGTTGGCGCTCGTAGCATGTCTGAACGGCCTGCTTACGACGGTTGACGACTTGGCTAATTTTATCGCTAGAAAGTTCGCCGGTACCAAACGTTTCAGAGGGGCTACCGGTCTTCATAGTACCGCGAATTGCCACCTGCGTCTTAGAGCCCGAGCTCACTGCGGTGTTGGACGTATCGCGCGACAAATCGCCGGTTTTAATGCCGACCAGCGAACCTACTTCGCCTTCGCCTGCAATGCGGCGATCACGAGAACCGTTTGAGGCATCGGCCACCATCACGCCAGAAGAGCCGGAGAACGCGTCTTCCATGCTGACGTCAAACGCGCCGCCCTTCAAAGCATCAACCAACGAAGCGCCACCGGAACCGCCGTCCGCGTAGGTGCCCAAGTACTTCAACACCGTTTTGCTTTGAACATCGGCTTTTCCGGCCGCTGTAATTTTGCCAGCAGAATCAACCTTAGGACCTGTTGTCTTGGATGTTGTGGCCTTAGCTACAACTGTAGGTGTTTGTACCACCTGAGGAGCGAGACCATCTTCAACAGGCTCCAAATCGGTATCGACTTTTTCTTCCTTCTTCGGCGCACGAAGCGTTTCAGGATCAAGATCCAACATCGTGATGAATCGATCCGGCAACGTTTCCAAACCTTGCGGCGGAAGTGGGTAGTCTTGCGACAAAATTCCAACCATTGCGCCAACTTGAATGAATGCGCTGAGCAGGAAAAAGCCGAAAAAAGGCTTATCGATCGAGCTAAAAGCGGATGGACGCACACC
>JAZUEA010000044.1:0-4802 GCA_045639945.1 Myxococcota bacterium | reverse complement strand
CCGTGAACGACGACTGGTCGATTTCGTGCTGCGTGAAGGGTGCACGTGGTACGGCACAGGTTGGCGACGACTGCGGAAGTGCAGCGGATAAGCAGCTTTTCTGCGCGTCGAGCATGTGCATTGAAGGTGAGATTTCTGTTGATGGTGACAGGGTCGAGGTTGCCATGTGCACAGATTACTGCCAGGGCGACGGCTCTGTTACTTGCCCCGATGGCATGTACTGCCACGCTTTCTTGGGGTTCTGCATTCCTGGTAGTGGGGCGCACAAGTAATCTCGCCTAACCTCTTAAAATCATTCGATTCCTGCCCTTAAAATCATTGTGAACTCTCGCATTTCTGGTTTTTATCGTAAGACCCTTGCTGAACGGCAAGCGGCCATTAAAGCCCAAATTCCATTGACAGAAGAGGACTTTGAGCGTTTGGCTCACGGTTGCCTCGACTTTGAACACGCGAATCTTGCGATTGAAAATTGCATGGGCGTGCTCGGATTGCCGGTTGGTCTTGGGCTCAATTTCGTCATTAATCAGCGCGATTACATTGTGCCCATGGCGGTCGAAGAGCCGTCGGTCATCGCGGCTGTGAGCAACAGCGCGCAGTTGGTGCGTCAATGCGGTGGCTTTGAGGCAGTGGCTGAGCGAGGTGTGATGCGCGCTCAGATTCAGTTGGTCGAAGTTGCGGACTTAGATGCGGCCGAAAACGCGATTTTGTCTGCAAAAGACCAACTGATTTCTGAAGCAAATCAATCTCTTGTGCGAATGGTTGCTCGTGGCGGCGGTGCGCTCGATCTTGAAGTTCACCGGTTCGATGCAGAGCAGATGTTGGTTGTGCATCTGTTGGTCGACTGCGTGGATGCGATGGGCGCGAACGCGTTGAATACCGTGGCTGAAGCGATGGCCGAGCCGATTGCTGAGCTTGCTGGTGCGCGTGTGTTGCTTCGGATTTTGTCGAATTTGGCGGATCGTCGGTTAGCGCGAGCAAAGTGCGCAATTGATATTTCGCTGTTGGCCACAAAAACGAAGTCAGGACCGGACGTTGCGCATGACATTGTGTTAGCGGCGAAGCTTGCGGAAATCGATCCGTATCGCGCGGCCACGCACAACAAAGGCGTGATGAACGGCGTTGACGCGGTTGCGATTGCAACAGGCAACGACTGGCGTAGCTTGGAAGCAGGCGCGCATGCGTACGCGGCACGAAATGGGCGTTACAGCTCACTCACACATTGGTCGATTGTAGACGACAAGCTTGTGGGTGAAATCGAGCTGCCGATGGCGGTCGGCACGGTTGGTGGCTCAACGAAAGTTGATGCGTCGTTGCGCGTGTTGCAAAAAATTTTGGGTTGTGAGACGGCGCGCGAGTTGGCTCAGGTTTTTGCAGCGGTTGGACTCGCTCAAAACTTGGGAGCGCTTCGAGCGCTTGCGTCGGAAGGCATTCAGCGCGGCCACATGTCGCTTCATGCGCGGCAGTTGGCGCTCGCGGCGGGAGCAAAGCCTGATGAAGTCGATGCTATTGCTAAGGAAATGGTTGAATCTCAAAAGATTTCAGCTGCTTACGCCGAAGAACTTGTGAGAGCTCGTCGTGGCTGATTCGGATTTGGTGACACCTCTCGCGCGAGGTGAAGCGCACGGTAAGGTCATTCTTTTTGGCGAGCACGCTGTTGTGCACGGTCAGCCGGCGATTGCGATTCCTGTGCCGCGAAAGTTGGTGGTCGAGCTGCTTCCCGGCGAGCCTAACGTTGAGTTTTCGGGTGACGCGCTTTGCCATTTGAATGTGCATGATTCGCTTAAAGTCGCCGTTGAAAAGCTGTGTTTTGCCTTTAATGTCGAGCCGTTAGCGGTTCGTGCTTCTGGTGATTTGCCGCTTGGCGTGGGCTTTGGATCGAGCGCTGCTTTTTCGGTCGCGATGGTTCGAGCTTTGGCTGCGTTTACAAAAAAAACGCTTTCAAATCAGGAACTTTCGGATTTTGCACTTGTCGGCGAGCGAATTTTTCACGGCACGCCCAGTGGACTTGATCACACAACGGTGATTTCGGATTTGCCGGTTGCGTTTCACAAAGGTCGTGCGCCGCGATTTTTTGAAAGAAAATCGACACTTTCGCTTTGTGTGGCGTACACGCCGCGCATTCCGGGCGGCACGTCGCGAATTTTGGGTGAGTTGCGTTCGCGAACCGAAGAACTGCAAGCGCTTTACGAGGAAATGGGTCGAATCGCGCAACTCGGCGAAAATGCACTGATTTCAGGAAACGACCAAGAGCTGGGTGAGCTTTTCAATCAGGCCCACGGAGCACTTCGAAAGTTGGGCGTTTCAACCGAGACTCTCGAAAAATTTGTTAATCAATTCAAAGAGTTGGGTGCATATGGCGCAAAATTGACGGGCGCAGGCGGCGGAGGCGCAGTCGTTGCGATTTGTCATGCCTCGCGTCTTCAACAAATTGTCCGCAGTTTTAAAGATGCAGGTGTGCCGGTTTTTGGCTGGTCTGCATCGTTTCCTGCCTGATTTGGCTCATTTACACATATCCTGCATTGACAGACGGATGTGCTTTTGAAAAAAAGCGCGTTTCGTTTTTGCTGCCCCAAGTCGTCTGGAGAGCTATATGGAACAGATCGCGATAGGCCTCGATATCGGCGCCGAGAATTGCAAACTCGTTGAAATTATTCTTGATTCCGGAACGCCGCGCATTGGCCGTTGTGTGCTTCAGGCGCATCACAAGCGTCCGTTTGAGACTGCTTCCGAAATGCTTCAGGCGTTGGGCACGGAAAATATTACGTGGGGCGCGGTGACGGGACGTGGCGGTTATTCGATGCCGCTTTTGCGTTTGCCGGTGAAAGTGGCGGCCGGTCGTGGACTTTCGTTTTTGTATCCCGGCGCAGAAGATCTGACGATGATTTCCATCGGCAGCCACGGGTTTTACCTGTTGGAGCGCCGACCGTCGAGCTGCGATCTCTTCCGTGAAAACGCGCGCTGTTCGCAAGGTACGGGCAACTTTTTAAAGCAACTGGTTGAGCGCTTTGGCCTTACGGTTGAAGAGGCGAGCGAGCGTTGTGCGCATGTGACCGATCCGGCGCCGCTTTCTGGTCGCTGTCCCGTGATTTTGAAAACCGACATGACGCACTTGGCCAACAAGGGCGAAGATCAGAATCGCATTTTGGCCGGCCTGTACGATGCTGTTTGCGAAAACGTGCACTTGCTCGTGCGTCCAGAAGCGGATGCGCGTCGTGTGATTTTGACTGGCGGTGTTGCAACTGCTGAGCGTATTCGCGCGAATTTTAAAGAGTTTTTGAAAACTCGCGGCATGACGTTGCTCGACCAAACCGAAAATGACCGCTTCATTGAGGCCATTGGTGCGGCGATGTGCGCGATCGAGCAGAACGTGCGTTTTCCGGCGCCGGAAGTTTTGGCGAAGCGCCCAGAGAGCGAAATTGCGTTTGAACGCTTGGAACCGCTCGCCTTGTCGCGTGGCAAAGTTCGCCGCATGACGGCTGAGCCTATGGTTTTGCCGACCGAAGAAACGCCTGTGTATTTGGGCTTCGACATCGGCTCCACTGGGTCGAAAGCTGTGGCTGTTGATGCGGGTGCGCGAAAGCCGCTTTGGGAAGGCTACTGCGACACGTCTGGCAAGCCGGTTGAAGCCGCTCAATTTTTGACTCAAAAATTCCTGAATGAATCCAAAGGTTTACTGAAAGTCGTTGGCGTTGGCGCAACGGGTTCTGGCCGTGAAATCGTGGGTTCGATGATCGCCACGTGCTTTGGTGCAGACCGCGTTTATGTGCTCAATGAAATCGCGGCACACGGAGAAGGTGCGCTTTACTTCGATTCTGAAGTCGACACGATTTTCGAAATTGGCGGCCAAGACGCGAAGTACATTCGACTTTCGGGCGGCCGTATTTGCGATGCAGCCATGAACGAGGCTTGCAGCGCGGGCACTGGCTCGTTCATCGCGGAGCAAGGCCACTGCTTCCCCGGCATTTCCAACGTGGTTCAAATGGGCCGCGTGGCGCTCGAAGCCGATCAAGGCATTTCGTTGGGACAGCACTGCTCGGTGTTTATGGCCGAAGTGATTGATGAAGCTGTGTCGGCCGGCGTTGATCAAAGTGCAATCGTTGCGGGTATTTACGATTCCATCATTCAGAATTATCTCAACCGCGTGAAGGGCAACCGCTCGGTCGGTCAGCGCATTTTCTGCCAAGGCATGCCGTTTGCATCTGATGCTCTTGCGTGCGCGGTGGCACGGCAAACCGGCAGCGAAGTTGTGGTGCCGCCGAATCCGGGCACGATTGGAGCGCTCGGAATTGCGTTGCTCGCCCAGCGTCATCTCACCAAGCAAGATTCTGCTTTAGATTTGGGCAATTTCCTCGCGGCCAAGGTCATTTCGAAAGACGTTTTCACCTGCAAGTCTACGCAAGGTTGCGGCGGCAGCGGTGCAAGCGGAAACCGTTGTCGCATCGACCGTTTGAAAGTCGAAACGGGCGGTGAACAAAAGACGTTCTTGTGGGGCGGCAGCTGCTCGCTCTACGACCAAGGTGTTCAGCGCCGAAAGTTGCCGAACGGCGCACCGAATCCGTTCAGCGAGCGCCAGGCGTTGGTGCAAGCGATTTTGGATAAATTGCCGCGACTTGAAGGGCGACCGCGCATTGCCGTTTGTGACGAATTCAGCATTAAAGGCTTGCTGCCGTTCTTTGCGCCGTTTTTGAGCGCGCTCGGTTTTGCGCTCGACATTCACCAAGGACACAACCAGAGCTTTTTGAAGCGCGGCATCGAGGCGGCGAATGTGCCGTTCTGCGCGCCGGTTCAATTGATGCACGGTC
>JAZUEA010000043.1:0-2215 GCA_045639945.1 Myxococcota bacterium | reverse complement strand
TGGCTACGATCCGACTTCCTTGAAGGTGTTTTCGCCAAACAGGCCGTCTTCTTTCAGATTCTTTTGAGCCTGAATAGATGCGGGCAATTCCGGCTTTTGCGACACACCCTTGGGCCAGAAGTAACCTTCAAGCTTCGTGGTGTTGTTGCCAGCCTTGGGGTACTCGTGCAACGAAACGCACAAGCAGCTGCGGTTGGATTCTGACGGATAAGCACCCAAAACCTCGACGGTTTCAGCAGAAACATTGGACACGAAGCCCACATGAATCGTCTTGCCTTCCGTGAAGACCGCAATCGAACCAATGATCGGTTCTTTGAGCTTGTCGCCGTTGCTCCAGTTCTTCCACGAATCGTCCTTGATGGAACCGGTGCCCTTGTGGCCTTCCTGCATCAAGGCCCAGTTCACGAACGCGCCAACCCACGAAGTATCGTCGTCATCCGCAGACGGATCGACTGCGTTCAAGTACTCAACGACACGCGGGTTATTGTAGATATTTCGCGGAAGTCCGAGGTTGTCGTAGATGTAATCCGGGTTCTTGGTCGAGACACTCTGAACGCCCATTTCGGCGCGAGCGACTTCGAACCATTCCGGACGCGGGTTTACGAACTTGCCCTTGTTCCAAGCCTTTTGGAAGTCGAGCAATGCCGCCTTGTAGTACTCACCGAACTTAGCGTCGATTGTGGTTAAGGCTTTGTACTTCTGATCGCGCGAACCGTTGTGGTAGCGGAAACGCTCCAGCGGCTCGTTTTGCGTAGGCGCCAAGTTCGAGCCACCGTTCAACCACAGCGAGAACCACTCAGCGAACGAAAGCTTGTCGTTCTGCAAGGCCGTCTGAAGAGCAGAATCGCCGCCAGCGGTACCCTTAGCCAAACGACTAAGCTCATACGCCTTGATCTTCTTCAAACCATCGCTGTCCTCACCAATGGTGCGGTACAACATGGTCAGAATGGCCTGCGGACCCCATTCGTAACCACCAAGCTGCTTTTCGACCTGGTAGATCTCCCACCAGCCTGCCGGATTTTCAGTAATGAAATCGACGATGCTCTTGGCGCGGCGCTCAGCCAAACCCTTGTTGTATTGGCAGAGGCCGTAGGGATCGGTGTGACCCGCAACCAAAATGCGCGGATCTTTACCCATGGCGGTGAGGTCGGAAATCTGCTCGCGGGTAGCGCGCAAAACCTCAACGAATTCCGGACGCAAGAACGAACGCGCGAACTGATAGTTCACATCAGCCACGCACATGCCGTCCAAAACATCCAGCGGAGGCACGTCGGTATCGACCTCCATCGGATCGAAGTCCGCGATCATGCGCGCATAGAAGGCGCAACCGTACTGCTTCTCCAAGTGCCCCTTACCGTGGCAGGCGTAGCAGTTGTCGGCTTCAAGCATGCAGGTCGAGTTGATGCAGGGCTGCTCGGTCGCGTGCTGCAACAATTCGCGGCGCTCGCGGCTGTCCAACGTGGCCAAACGAGCCTTTTGGCCCTGGCAGGCGGTGCAATTCGCGCAATTGCAAGGCAAATCGAGAGTGCCGTCTTCGTTAAGATCGGCCTTGTCGATCAAGAGAACCAAGACGCGGTGGTTGGCCATCACGACTTGAGTGTTATTGCGGCGCGGCAAAATCGGGTTGAAAGCACCGCAGCTCAAGCAGCCGTTGTAGCCTTCAGCTCCGCCAGCGAACTTCACAAAGCGGCTTTCGTCGACCTTGCTCTTGAACTGCGCGTCCTTCAAAAGGATTTGCTTCAAGTAAGCGGTGAGCAGCTCTTTGCGAGTATCGTTGTCGATGTTGCCGCTGGCCTTTAAGCCCTTCTTTGCCTGGAATTGCTTCACCAAGTTGGTGAATTCAGGCGTGACGGCCTCGCCCATATCAGTGAGCGGGCTCACGGCGCGATCGAACATGGCCTTGTTGGCCAAAACGCCCCAGATCTTAACAGCAACTTGATCGTTGCTCAGCTTGCCAAAGTTTGCAGCGATGTCTTCGTCGCAAACCTTGCTCATCGCCTCGACGTCGTTGGTGATCAACGCCTTGACAGCGCGCGCACGAAGCATGCCCAAGTCGCGGGCGGTTTGATCTTCGGCGTTTGCATTGTCGGCGTGACCAACGATCAAGATCTTGGAATCGGGGTGCTTTTCCAACTCAGCGCGCAACTTCGCCAAGTGAACCGCGGTAATCGGATCCAAGAACGCGGAGTTGTCAGCGAAATCGACTTCGGTAAAG
>JAZUEA010000042.1:0-13818 GCA_045639945.1 Myxococcota bacterium | reverse complement strand
TTACAAGTTGAGCAGCGACGATTGGCAACGGCTGAGCAAAATGATGTGAATGCGAAGCGTTGTTTGCTCAAATTGTCCACTTTAGAGGCATTTTTAGACACAATTTCCATGTCGGTTTCAAACTTACATGCACTCGAATTGGCCGACGCCTTTGAACCATTTGAAGAGAAAATCACTAAAGAAGTCGAAGAGTTAGAAGAAATTTTGCAAGGTGCTCTGCGTGAATTAAACGGTCTTGAGCGAAGCTTGGTATGAGTCGACAAAAACGCTCCAAGATCGACACCTTGATTTTGTGGGGATTCGTGTTCTTTATCACGGGCTGTTTTGCTGGCTCGTTGATTGTGAATCGCAATCTGCGCATGCTTGGTGTGCTGTTTTTGCTGATGTGGTCGCCACTTGTGGTTTTGCTGCATGCGTTGAGTCACGTTTGTACCGCCAAGATTTTGGGCGTGAAAGCGCTGATTCTTTTGCTCGGACGTGGAAAACGAATCAGAAGATTCTCGTTCAAATTCAATGAGTTAATCATTGATGCTCGAATTTCATGGTTTCCATTTGGAGCGTTCTATGAAGGCCATGCACCACGCCGAGCTCAAAAAATAGCGCTGGCGCTTTCGGGATTTGTGCCGTCAACTCTTTTGATTTTGCTTTTATGTGCAGTTGTTGGTCTTAACTCTTTGATTTCTTTGCAAAATGATCTGATTGGTCTTGTTTGGCAGGCGCTTGCTGGTTCATGTTTGTTGGATTTGTTTGCTTCTCTTTTGCCGCTGAGTGATCGCCGCAGCAATGGTGAGGCTCTTTTTTATGCGTTGACTGAAAAAGCGCCTGATTCTCCAATGATTTCAAAAGGGAAAACGCTTCTCGCTCAGAAAAAATTCGACGAGGCTCGGGCGTATTTCGAAGAGCTTTTGGTTCGTGAGCCGGCCAATTCTGCGTTGATTTTGGGGTCCGCGCAGGCGCTTCGAGGGCAAGGCTTTGCAACTGAAGCGCTTTGTGAGCTCCAGGCGCTTACGCAACATCGCGATTCTAAAATCCGGCGTGCGGCTCAAAAAGCACTTGCGGCGTACAAAGCAAACGGAGTTTTGGACAAATCATGAAAAAAAACGCTGTTTTCCCCTTGCTCTTCTCGCTTTGCGGGTTAACTTTATGTGCTTGCGGCGCGGCGCCAACGAGCGCTGACGCTTCAACAGTGAATTCTGATCAAAAGGACACTCCCATGAGCATGCAAAAACTTCTCACTCAACACGCCGCTTTGGGCGTTGCTCGTCAACACAGACTCGCTACGCGACTTGGCCCTCACGAGTGGACTTTCGATTTAGAATCAGGCACTTGCAGCTTCGGAGAAGGTCGTACCTACCGCGCGCAATTCTTGGCTTCGATTGATCAGGATATGAAGTGGCGCTGGGGTACAGCACACAAAGATATGCCGGAATCGATGCGCGAGTCGGTCTCGAAGATTCAGTCGTTTGGCCGTGATGCCGATATTCCGCAATTGGCGGTCGATGAATTTAAGCTGGATGCCGACGAGGAATCGGGGGCGTTGGCGATTGTGTCGGCCGGTCTTGCAGGGGCCGATGGTTACTACGCGGGTCACCACGATGGCAAAGCGATGGTTTTCCTTTTGTTCGACACGAACATGGTTGACATCGAAGCGATGCGCGCCGAAGAGGTGATGCAGGTTTTGAACTCGTTGGTCGTGACTTACGAAGTTGATCACAAGGTTTCGATGCGTCGCTTGCTCGACAAGATCGCGACAAACATTGAAGAAACCAGCGATCACATGGAAGCGACTTGCTGCGACGGCTTGCGTTTGTCGCTCGATTTTGACGACGAAGGCCGTTTGATTGGCATGGGTCTCGCAAATAAGTAAGTTCTCAACATTCTGAAATTACAGAACTTTTAGTCTTCTTCCTTCAAAATCTTTTCTACGACTCTCTCAAAAAAATCGATCTGCAGCGTGTCGAAACCGTAGCTTTTTGCCACGGCGCAAGCGCGATTTAAAAAGTCTTCAAGTTCCAGTACGTTGCCTTTCCAGCGGCGCTCGCACAGCCAACGTGTGGCGAGCGGGTTAATTTTAGGAACGCCTAGACTTGCACCTCGTGTCTCACAGAAAAAACGAATCATTTCAGGAAGATCGCTTTCACGGTCGTCCAAATCGTAGAGTTCGATACGCGGCTGATCGAACGCGCTAAGCACGCGAGGTTCTAGATAACTTGGTAGCTCGTCGCCTTGAACGCCCAAAATTACGCGCACGTTTCCAAAGACGTTTGCGCCGATAATGCTTTGATCTTCGATGAGTTGGGCAATCTTAAAAAGTAATCCGGGACTGGCTTCGGTGATTTGCTCAAAAAATACAGTGCCACCGGCGCAATGTTCCAACCCAGAAGCGACGCGGTCTCCCAAAAACAGTTTACGATCAAGGAGTTCCGATGGATCACCACAGTGACACGCAATGTACGGTTTGTCGGCGCGCTTGCTTTCTCGGGCCAAAACACGAGCAACGTCGGCGTGTCCACTGCCTTTGGGGCCGTAAATGATGACTGGCGTGTCGCTTTGAGCAAGGAGTTGGATGCGTCGTGCGATGCGCTGCGCGTAGATGCTTTGACCTTGAAGTGTGAGGTTGGCTTCTGTGGAACGCATGCAATTCCTCGTAATTACTTGGAATAAATGAGTTTTTCTTGCTCGAAAAGTTTCGCGAGATGTTGGCCAGTGTAGCTTTCTGGCACTTGAGCGACTGTTTCTGGGTTGCCTTGCGCAACAATGTGGCCGCCTGCCGCGCCGCCTTCTGGACCTAAATCGATAATCCAATCAGCTGTTTTGATGATGTCCAAGTTGTGTTCGATCATGACGACGCTGTTGCCTTTGGCGACCAAGCGTTGAATGACTTCGAGCAATCGACGGATGTCTTCAAAATGTAGACCGGTTGAGGGTTCGTCCAAGATGTAGAGCGTGCGCCCTTTGGGGCGACGAGAAAGTTCGCGACTGAGTTTGATGCGCTGCGCTTCGCCGCCGGAAAGCGTGGTCGATGGTTGTCCGAGTTTGAGATAACCCAAACCGACATCTTGTAACGTCTTGAGAGTATTGGAGATTTTGCTGTAAGCCGAGAAGACATTGGCGGCTTCATCGACGCTCATTTCAAGCACGTCGGCGATGGTGTGGCCTTGGTAGGTGACTCTCAAGGTTGCATCGTTGAAGCGTTGCCCGTGGCAGACTTCGCATGGCACGTAAACATCGGCTAAAAAGTGCATTTCGACTTTGATGACGCCGGCGCCTTGGCACGCTTCACAGCGACCGCCCTTGATGTTGAAGCTGAATCGACCGGGTGCGAATCCAAAGGCGCGCGCTTCTTTGGTTTGCGCGAAGAGTGTGCGGATGTCGTCCCAAAGTTTTGTGTAGGTTGCGGGGTTGGAGCGCGGTGTTCGACCGATGGGTGCTTGGTCAATGGCAATGACGGAGTCAAGTAAATCTAACCCATTGATTTCTTTGCATAAAGACTGCTGCGTGTGGGCGTGATTGAGCACAGCCGACGCCGTTGGCAGTAGAATTTGATTGATGAGCGTACTTTTGCCCGCGCCGCTCACGCCCGTAACGCAGGTGAATAGACCTAGCGGAATTGAAACATCTAAGCCCTTAAGATTGTTGGCGTTTGCGCCTTTGACTGTGATGAAGTGTTCGCCTGGCAGGCGACGTGTTTTTGGACTTGGAATTTCGCGACGGCCGCTTAAATAGTCGCCGGTGAGGCTCTTGGGATTTTTGCAGAGTAGTTCGGGTGTGCCTTGTGCGGTGAGTTCGCCGCCGTTTTGGCCGGCTCCTGGCCCGAAATCCAAAATCCAATCTGCGCTGCGCATCATTTCGGCGTCGTGTTCAACGACCAAAACTGAGTTGCCCAAGTCGCGCAAGTTGGCGAGCGTGTTGACGAGGCGCTGGTTGTCGCGTGGGTGCAAGCCGATGGACGGTTCATCCAAAATGTAAATGACGCCGGTGAGTTCCGAGCCGAGCTGGCTGGCCAAGCGAATGCGCTGGCTTTCGCCACCGGATAGCGTTGGGCCAGGGCGATCTAAGCTGAGATATTCGAGGCCCACGTCTTCCAAAAATCGAAGTCGGTTGCTGATTTCTTTGCAAAGTTCTTCGACAACGATTTTTTTAGAAGCTGCATTTTCTCGAATGTTTGCAATGGTTTGAGACGCCTCGTGAATGGTGCAGTGGCAGAGTTCTGGCAGGCTGGTACCTTGAACTCGAACGGCGCAAGATTCAGGTTTTAAGCGTGCGCCGCCACAAGCTGGGCAAGGGGATTCCTTAAGAAATTCCATGAGTTTCTCTCGTAAATCCTCTTTTTCGGTTTCGCGCCAACGCCGAACCGTTTGCGGCAAAATGCCTTCCCACGTTGCGAGCACGCGTTTGCGTCGCATTGTGATTGAGAATTCTTCGCCGTTTGAACCTTCGAGCAGGAATTTTTTGTGCTCAGGCGGCAAATCGCGAAAGGGAAGGCTGAGATCGATGCCGTGTTTGGTCGCCGCCACACTCAGTATCTTTTTGTACCAAAGAATGATCGGGTTGGACCAAATGTCGTGCCATGGTTGGAAAGCACCGTCGTTGACGGAGAGCGAGTCGTCGGGAATGACGAGTTCGGGCGTTGCCTCGTATGCTACGCCTAAACCGTTGCAAATAGGGCACATTCCGAGCGGGCTGTTGAACGAAAAATGTTGCGGCGATGTTTCGGGAAAGCCGATGCCGCAGTGCAAACACTGGCGCGTTTCTGAAAAAAGTCGGTCTTCAGATTCGCCCACTATTGAAAGGTAGAGTTTGCCGTCACCGTAACGTAGCGCCGTTTCTACAGAATCAGTGATTCGTGCTCGCATGCCTGGTTTGAGTTGCAGGCGGTCCACAACCAGCTCAATTTTGTGCTTACGCTTTTTGTCGAGCGCCAAATCTTCTTCGAGATCGCACAATTCGCCATTGAGTCGAAGTCGTGTAAATCCAGCAGCTTTCAGTTCGGTGAACAGATCTTTTTGGCTGCCTTTTCGGTTTTCAATGAGTGGTGCCAAGATTGAAAAACGCGTTTTTTCAGGCAGCGCTTCGATGCACTCTACAATTTGTGCCGCAGACTGTGCTTCGACCGGACGACCACAGCGATGGCAGTGCTGAACCCCCACGCGCGCATAAAGCAAGCGCAGGTAATCCATAATTTCTGTGATGGTGCCAACCGTTGAGCGCGGATTTTTGCTCTGTGTTTTTTGCTCGATACTAATGGTGGGCGATAGGCCGCGCAGCGATTCGTAGTGCGGTTTGTCGAGTTGGCCTAAAAATTGTCGTGCGTAGGCCGAAAGACTTTCCACGTAGCGCCGCTGACCTTCCGCAAAGAGCGTGTCGAAGGCGAGCGACGATTTTCCCGAGCCGGAAACGCCTGTAAAAACAACAAGTTTCTTTTTGGGAATCCGCGCTGTAATCGATTTTAAATTGTGCTCCGCTGCACCTTTAATTTCGATGCATTCCTGATTTTGAAGTAGTTTTTGCGCTTCTTCATTGCAGGCGGCTGCAGCTTGATCTTGAGCAGCTTTTTCTTCGGCAGAGAATTCTTTGAAAGTATTTGATTTAATTACACTTTCTAACTCAACCGTAGATTCGATTTGAGAGCGAGATTTTGAAGTCGTAGAGGTTTTGCGCACGATAATATCCTTTAACATGTGTACAGTACTTGGTCGCCAATAATAAGTCAACCGGCAACTTGTGAATCGCCTCGCCATCTGCTAGACGACCAAATTTGGAGGTGCTTTGTGAAGCAACTTGCTTTGATTTTGAGCGCGATTTGGTTTTGCGCCTGCAGTCCTGATATCGGCGATGAGTGTATTTCCGATTCGGATTGTGGTTCTGGTCAGTCCTGTGATCGCGCAAGTCGCGGTGGTTATTGCACAATCACGCCTTGTGAGGACGGCGATTGTCCCAGCGGCTCGTCCTGCATTGTTTTTGAAAATGGTGCTTCGTATTGCATGAAACGCTGCAGCGATAGCGATGATTGCCGCACTGGTTACACATGCGATAAGAACTACGCCTCTCGCGGATTCTGCCGCCAAAAGAAGTAATCCATTGAAATCATTACTTATTCTTTTATCTCTTTGCTGTGCTTGCAGCTCTCAGAATCTTTCAAATTCTTCTGAAAAGTTGTGTTCCAGCGATATCGATTGCACTGCTGGTTGGACACCTGCTTCTGAAAAATGTGGCACCACCGATCGCTGTTTAAACGGCGTTTGTACTGTTCCACCGGGCATTTCGGGTGATGTCAAAGCTCGTGAAGCCGAGCTGATTTTGGAAAACGGCACAGTTATCTATCTCGAAGTCATGTCCAGCTTGTTTCAGACTGCACGTGGCATGATGTGTCGCTTAAAAATGGCATCTGGATTTGGCATGTGGTTCATTGAACAGACCCAAAAGCCACAACATTTCTGGATGAAAAATACCAATATCCCTCTCGACATGGTCTTTATTAATGAAGATTTCATGGTCGTCGGTGTGATTGAAAATGCAGAACCCATGTCACTTGAGTCGCGTGGTGTATTAGAACCTTCACGTTATGTGTTAGAGCTGAACGCTGGCGATGCTGCAAAGTATAACTTAAAGTTTGGCTCACGCGTTAAATTCAAACCACGTCAGAAACAGTGAAATTTATTCAATTAAATCGAGGATTTGTCCTCCTTTCTGCTCTTGTTTTTGTTGCTTCTCTTGCTTGTTGCTTTATCCCACTTTTGCATTTGCTAGGATATGAGTTCTCATTTGCAATGAGTGTGCCACTCTGCTTTGCAGGTGCGTATTGCGGATTTAAAACAGTCGATAAAAATGATGCTAAATCAATAGGTTGTGCATTTTTAAGCGGGTTGCCAGCTGCCGTTTTATTGCTTCTGATCCCATTAATTCCTATTACTATTTGTGCTGCATTCGTAAAAAACTGTAACTATCTGATTGGACTTGCGTTTTTTGCATTGCTTTCAGGCGTTGCAACACTTCAAGGAATCGGCCTTGGCTGTGCCATTGCAAAACTGTTCAAAAAGAAAAGATTCTTAATCTTTTCAATTGGTTACATCCTTTCATTGGTGCCACCACTTTATCGACTTTGGACAGAACCGCCAGTTGATGCGTTTGGCTGGCTTTTACCTTATTTTCCAGGTCCGATTTACGATGAGTTTGTGCCGATTTCGGCGCGCCTTCTCATTTCTCGCTTTGAAGATGTGATTTTTGTTGCAGCCATCATGGCTTTGGCTGAAGCATTAAAGCGTGTAACTTCGCGAAATATAATAATTTTTTTCTGCTTTTCTTGCGCTTCGGTCGCTGCTCGGGGTTGGGCCAATACTGCGCTTGTGCATCGCGATGCGGCCTCGATTGCTCAGGAGCTTGGTCGTACAGTTGAAACGTCGCATTTGCGCATTTACATGCCAAAGTCATGGAGTACACGCAAAACTCGACAAATGGCATTGGAACTTGAATTCGCGGCAGAAGAACTCCGTGATTTCTTTGGATTTTATCCATCTCAAAAGATCGAAGCATTTCTCTATCCCAATCAGAATTCTAAGAAACAATTGATGGGAGCAGGGAATACGCGTGTGTCCAAACCGTGGCAGCGAGCGTTGCACATTCAAGCGCCGGCGGTGGGCGATGACGTGACAATTCATGAATTGGCGCACGCATTTTCAGCTGATTGGAGCGATGGACCAACGTATCTGCCTACGCGGTATGGATTTTTGCCACAGATGGCATTGATTGAAGGTTTAGCAGAAGCGGCGGAATGGTCAGGAACGCGTCTTACGCTGCATGAGTGGGCGGCGGCGAGCAAGCGTTTAAATAAGAGCACAAAAATTCGAAAACTCCTTTCTCCAACAGGGTTTTACGCAAAAAGCTCTTCGATGGCTTACACGCTTGCAGGCTCTTTCGTTCGCTATTTTTACGATACGCACGGTGCTGAAGCGTTGGCAAAAGTCTATCGAGAAGGAACTTTTGCTAATGAACTCGCGCAGTTAGAAGAAAAATGGCAGGCGTTTTTGAGCGATTTCGACCTTTCTGAAACAGCGCTTGAGGCGGCAAAAGCTCGATTTGATAGGCCTGCGATTTTTGGAAAAACCTGTGCGCATGAAATTGCGGCGTTGCGCAAAACGCGCTCGGAATTGAAAGGTGAGGCCGCATTGGCGGTGAATTGTGAGCTTTTGGGGCACACGCCCAGAGATCCTGAAGCTCGGCTGACTGAAATAGGACTTTTGTTGCAGCTCGATCGTGAAGATGAGGCGCTTGCTGCGGCTGAATCACTTGCGAGTGATCCGAAAATTGGTGCAACGTGGAGACGTCGCGCAGAACTTACTCTCGCGGATTTAAAGGCTTTTTCTGAGCCTGAAAATTCTTTCGCTGTCTATCAAAATTTAATGACACATGTGTTTGATCGAAACACGGAGCGAGCCTTGGCGGTGCGGTTGGCGCAGCGGGAACGTCCGATTGTGGGTGCTGCAACTTTGGCTTTGATGCGTTCTCCGCTAAAAGACGCGATTTCGGAGCGCGCGGCGTTTGAATCGTTGCTCGCGCTTGAGCCCACTGATGGACTTTTGTGGTATCTGTACGGTTTGCGCCTAAAATCGCTGGAACTTGAAGATTTTAAAGCAGAATCAGCCTTTGAAATTGCTCTTGATTTAGGACTTCCGAATCCTGCATTGGAGCTTGAGGCACGTAGACGATTGGCTGATTTGTCTTTTAAATCAGGTGATTACAAATATTCGAAACAACAATACCAAGAACTTGCGAATTGTACTCAGGGCGCCGAGAAGCTGAACTTTGAACGTTGGGTGCGTCGCGTCGCTTTTTTTGAAGCTCACGCGTCGGAAGTTTCGGAATTGATTAAGGATTGAAGCTCTTTAACGAGTTGCTCGAATCTCTTCAATAAACTTTGGATGCGTGGTTCTGGGTTCTGAGAAAACACCTCAAAAAGTGAAGTGTAGTACCAGAGAATTTCACGTGGTGAGCCGCGAAAATGGCTCCACATATCTTCGCCATCACGCGCCAAACCGGTCAAGAGTGAGTGCAAATTGTGAACTTTGTCAGCCAGCGAAACCAATCGCGCAGAGGTTGTGGCTGATTTTAAGTGCTCGATATATTTAGATTTTCGCTCTTTCCAAGATGGTTTTGGATAAGTCGTTGTGTCGGAGCAGTCGAGTACAATTTGCGCTACTCGTTCTCCGAATTCCGCTTTGATTTTCTCAAAAATTGGCATGCCGCCTTGATCTTCGACAGCGTCGTGAAGCACCGCCGCGCAGATTTCATCTTCGTCGCCTTGGGCTTCCATTACAAACGCAGCGCAACTCAAAAGGTGCGATAAGTACGGAACTGGTAATCCTTTTCTCCGTTGCCGGCGATGCAAATGCGAAGCTAATAAGAATGCGCGATCGAATTGCTCGGAAAGCAGCGGCTGCCCGTTGTCCTCGCGATTTTGTTGCGTTTCAGAATCGGGATTGAGCTCAATTTTCGACATATTAGGACTGGGCATGTTCAAACGTCTCGCGTATGTTTCGCGCCATGGAAGTCATTCAATTCGACCTTGAGTATACCCCTTGTGCGATCGATCCGGCCGAGCTTTTTGGTGCGGATGTGCACTTAAAAAACGCACGCGATTTGTGCGTAAATCTAGGCGTTATCGGGCAAACACCGCTTCGATATGGAGGTTTGGGATTCGGCAACGTGTCGTGTCGCGCCACCTATCGCGGGCAATCCGGATTTTTGGTTTCAGGCTCGCAAACTGCCGGAATCAAAGATTTTGATTTGAAGGATTGCGCGTTTGTCTACGATTTTGATGTGCGAAAAAATCGAGTCGTTTCGTTTGGACCAACGAAGCCTTCGTCCGAAACTCTTTGTCACGTGGCTGCTTACAGCGCATGTCCAGAAGTTGGAGCGGTGATTCATGGTCACGCAATTCAGGTTTGGCATGCCATGGGTGGATTTCTGGCCACAGATCATGCGCCTGAGTTTTACGCGACAGATTCGTCGGCGACATGCGGCACGGTTGCTTTGGCACTTGAAGTAGAGAGGCAATTTTTAGCGCACGGATCGCCACTTACGCTCGCTTTGGCCGGGCACGAAGACGGTATTTTGTTAGGTGGCGCGAATTTGGAAGAAGTTTGTGCGCGGATGAAAGCGCTGGTAGAAGGCAAGATTTTGCCGCTCGATAAAGCGTAACTTATGAGAATTACAGCAGTTTCTTCGCTGCTGCTTCGTAAACATTCTCGCATAAACACGCGATGGTCATGGGCCCAACTCCGCCGGGGACAGGGCTAATTGCGGAAACGCGCTCGCAGGCTGCTGCGAATTCCACGTCGCCCACAAGGCCGTTTTCAGTTGCATTGATGCCAACATCCAGGACGACGGCTCCAGGCTTAAACCAACTCGCTTTGACGAATTGTGGCTTACCCACTGCCACTACCACCAAGTCTGCTTGAGAAACAATCTCTTGTAAATTCAATGTCTTAGAGTGACAGATCGTCACCGTTGCATCGGCAGCCAAAAGCAAAAGAGCGAGAGGTTTGGAGACGAGTACGCTGCGGCCGATGACAACCGCGCGGCAGCCTTGCAGCTTAAGTCCTGTGCTTTCAATGAGTTTCATGCAGCCTTTGGGCGTGCAAGGAACCGTAGTTGGCACGTTTTGCAAAAGTCGTCCCAAGTTGATGAAGTGAAAGCCATCAACGTCTTTTTCGGGACTGATGAGATCACAAAGTGCTTGGCGCTCAGAGTCTGAAATCGAAGGCGGCAAGGGAAGTTGCAGCAAAATGCCGTCCACTGTTTCATCGGCGTTCAGTGCTTCAATTTGGTTGTGCAGTGTTTCGAACGTTACATCGTTTGGAAATGTGAGCGTTTCTGACTCAATGCCAACCAAATGACACGCTTTGGATTTATTGCGCACATAAACGGCGCTTGCGGGATCATCTCCGGCGAGCAAAACCACCAATTTCGGAGCTCTGGGCAGCGTTGCGACGCAAGTTTTCACTTTTTGCTTGATCGCTTGAGCGATTTTTTTGCCGTCGATAATTTGCGCTGTCATTTTTTAACTCCTTAAAATGATTAGATTTTTTTAATCGTCGATTCGATCCATTGGAGAACAGGCGGCGGGGAATTAACGCGCTTTGAGCGCATGGTCAAGGCATGACATGATTTGTGGGAATTCTTAAAGAATTTTGCTGTGTTAACTGGCAGAAATTCTTGGAATTCAAAGCCTGTGAGGGTAGAAAACGCGCGGAGGTCTTATGGCTCGCCTGCTGCAAATCGTTTCTCCATCGGCTGCTCCTTTCGTTGAGCATGTGCGCATGCTTGCGGAAGCAGTTGGACCTGAACACTTGCGACATGTTGCGTTGATCGCGTCTGGAACAGGCGTATCCGTGGATTTGGTGCAAGGTGTGAATGCGGCAAGCGATGCGGCCCAAGCGTCGTTTGGTCGCGATGAAGATGAGGAATCGCTGCCGGTTGGTGCTTCTGATGCAACATTGGTGGTGACGCGTTCACAGGTTGCAGCGCTCGCGGCTCACTACGATCTTCTTTATATTCACGCACTTGCGTACGAGCCTTGGATGGCTACGCTGCATCACCCCAAAATTTTGGCGTGTCATTCCAAGATTTTGCCGACTGCGCTCGACATGGATGCGTTGGTGCGCGTTTCGATCAGCGAGCGCCGCAAGTTTGACATTCCATTGGTTGAGGTTGAGGCGATTCCACCGCGCCGAGAAGACGACGAATTACCGCCGCCGGATTTGGCGCTGCTCTTGGAGCGCGGCATGACGGTGATTCGCGCCGGTTCGCCGTCTCGCGTGGATCGGGCCTTGTTTTGGAAGCCGATTGCGCTGATTCTCGAAGAGTCGTCCGCGAACGTTGCGGTTTTTGAGGCTGACGAGGAAGACGCTCGTTTCCATTCTCAAATGGAGACTTACCTCAGCCGCCGCGTGCGATTGTTCGCCGGTTTGCCGATTCCTTGGGATAAGGTCACGCTCTTACTCGATTGTCCGATTGCGCGTGAAGACACGCTTTTTATGCCGGTTCGCGAGGCCATGGCTTCCGGTGTTCCGGTCGTGGCAGCGGTGCGTGGTTCCGATCCGGCAGCGCAAGAAGGCGGTGTTGTAACTCCACGAACGCCAGAGGAAATCGCCAAAAACTGCCTTAAAATTTTGAACGACGCCATGCTGGCTAAGCGTTTGCGCGCACAGGGAAAATCCTACATCGATGCGGCGCGTTTGCACTGGCTTGAAGCGCATGAACCGTTGTTGGCTCGTTTTTTGCCGCCCGGTTTGGATGCGGAAACACCCAAACTCAGCGGTTGGCGAACAGCGCGCGATGTGGTGGCAGCGCTTGGTGGCTCGGTTCGCGCGGAAACGGAAACGTCGCTTCATCCGCATGCTGGCCACTGGTCGGTGGCTGCAGCCAACGCACCTCAGCAAGAAGCGCTCGATGTTTTGTCGTCGCTTGTTCGAGCTGCTCGTCCTGAGATTTGCTTGGTAGAGGCGAGCGAGCCACTTTTGCCGCTCACGTTGGCTGAAGCGGTGCGCCTCAACGGCCAAGGAAAAGTGCTTTGCGTGCAGAGCGAACCGCTTCCCGAACTAAACGATGCACTTTTCCGCTTAGATCTCGAGGATGTTCTCGAATTCGTGTCCGATTTGGAACAGGTGCCGCTGGGTTCTGCTGCGTTTGTTTGTTTGTGCAGTGATCGCTACGGAACTTTTCACGATTTTCGAGCTTGGGATGCGCGTCGAACGGCGGGTGCGCTGTTTTGTGCGATTCAGCGTCGGCCCACGGAATACGGCGTTGCGAGCGCGCGCGAAGCATTGGAGCGAGCCGGTCTTGAGTGCTTGGCGCTGCCCATGCCGCGCGGATTTTTGATTGCGCAGCAACCGCCGCTCGCGATTCAGATTCGATCGCTCAGTTTGGGTGAAGGTGGCAATTTTACACTTGCTCAACCGCAATCGTCGCCGAAGGTTTCGGGGCGCCGCCTGGGTGCGCTCATGACCACTTCTGGTACGGTTGACATTGAGCTCGAAGGCCCGGCGAGTAAGCGATTTGATTTGTTTGTGGCGCTCGAATTTCCGAATACAACAGCGTCATGCAAAGTCGCGGTGGTTGACGCGCGCGGCAGCGTCCTTGCGCGATTTGGCCGATTGACAGGTAGCAGTGCTTCGCTGCGAAGAAGCATCACTTTACCTGAAGATGGCCTTGTAACGTTGAGCGTTGAAGCGCTTTCCGACGTTTCAGTGGTTTGGTGTTTGGAAAACGCGCGCATTCAAAATGAGCAAGCCGTTGAGTTTATGATTGAGCAGCCGGAGGACGCGTGAAGCGAATTCTCCATATTTTAGGGCCGCTTACAGAAACGAACGCGCAGATCGATCCCGCAGCTGTGCGCAGTCATCTCTGCGGATTGGTCAAAGGTTTGGCGCGTCAAGGCGTGGTTTGCGATGTGGCGTGGACCGAAGCGCGTTTTTTGGACGAAGCTTTGGTTGAATCGCTGGAGCATCTAGGAATTCGCTCGTATCTCGCGACGGTTGCGGAACTTCCTGCGTTGGCGGCGCATTATGCTTTGGTGCATGTGCATGTGTTTGGCGATTCGCCGCTGATTGAAACGCTGCCGGGCCCGCGCGTGGTGACGGTTCACGGTGTGGCGGTTGAGCGCGAAATTCCTGCGGCGGCGATTTTTTGCACATCGCATCAGGCTGCAATGGCTTTGGAAGGCGAGCGAATGCCGCTTTGCGTGGATCCGCTTCGTTTTCAAACTCGAGAATTGCCCATCAAAGTTCCGGAAGAAATTGAAGAAAATCCGGAAGATTC
>JAZUEA010000041.1:0-9489 GCA_045639945.1 Myxococcota bacterium | reverse complement strand
GCCCAGCACACGCTCGCCACTTGGATTTGGGCGCGCTCAAAAAAGCCAATCCCGCCGCCGCGCACGCAACCGGAATAGCATGCAGCGAAATCAACGTGGCGCACGCAAGCGTCGCACCACCCAGCCATGACATTTTTTTTGACTCGCGCGTCACCCACCAAACACCCAAAAGCGCAACAAACATCGACGTGTTCGCGCCAGTGAAGTGCGTAGAAAGCGACAGAACTTCATAGCTGGTTGCACCTAACATGCCGACAATAAAGGTAAAAAATCGATTCACACCCATTCGACGCACAATGTACATCGAGAGCAAAATCGTGAGTGCAGCCGGCACAACCGACGGTAATTTCAACAGAATTGGGTGAATTGAACCGGGCAACATCCACAGCGCTGCCACCAACAAATGCAGCGGCGGATGCGCAAACGGCATTTCGGCAAATGGTGTCACACCGCGCGCTGCATGGTACCCCGCGTAAAAATAGATGTTTTCGTCACCCACAAACGGACTTTGCGAGTAGGCCTTAAAAACCAAGAAAATCGCGAGCGGAATACCGTAGAGAAAAGTGGTTTTCAGAGCAGCGAATGCCTTTGAACCATCGGAATTCATTACAGATTGTTCGTCTGACATATGATTGATGTGAGCGTTTAAGGCTTGGTCGGTTTAACCAAAAAGTTGCGCAACAATTGAGGCATGACTTCGCCTTGAACCACAATTTCGCGGTGGCCACGGCGAGTTGCAATGTAAACGAGCGGCGCCTTTAAGACGTTTTCCTCAAAGGTTTCGGGAAGTTCTTCAAATTTGGGTGCTTTGGGGAAAGCTCGCATGAAGCGGCGGCTTCGCGCATCAGTTTGCGCACCCACCATAATGAGCTGACCTTTCCGCGCGTACTCAGCAAAGAGATCGTCCTGCGCATAGAGAGCGTCTAAAAGGATAATCTGCTTTAATTTCGAGCCACTTCCCGTTGAGAGCCACGATGCGATGGTTCGATACGCGCCGGAGTGACCAACAACCGTGACCGGTCCATTTGGCACGTCCAATCCCGTTTGGCGCACAGATTGCAGCAAATCGTCCAAGTGCGTCCATTGAACACTGTCAGAGTTGTCCATGGGCGCTTCAGGCACCAAAAACAGCGCACGACGACCGCTGACCGCAAATTGCGACGTCAAATTGTGCTCGCGCCAAACCTGATCCACGTCTTCCCAATAGCCGTGAATATAAATGACGATTTCGTTTTCGTCGGACCACTCGCCTTCACCGAGCGCGTAAACAGGCCCGTGATCAGTAATGATTCGCCACGGCATGCCCGACGCATATGGATCTTTTTTCAGATGCGCGCCGGCGGTATCCAAGCTGAGTGGCATTGCACGACACGGCAAAGCAAAGGTGTCCAACTCCGGCACGCGCCCACCTGGAGACAAATGCGGTGGCCGTTTGGAATGAAGCTGCAGATGCGGCGAAAGGCGCCCCGAAAGTTCGTGAGGATCGTAGTAACGCAAGAAATCGCGCGGCAAACGCTCGTAAGCATCCGAACAATTCCACTCGCCCATGCGCACGTCGAGCAGGCTGTCCAAAAGACCAAGCCGACCGTTCAAATCCAAGCGCTCACCAGCCAAACTCAGCGTACCCGCGGTGTAAATCGAGTCATCCACGAGTTCTGCGGTCAACGCTGCAGCCACCCAGTTTTCATGCGACCACGCAAGCTTGCCGTTGCCTTCGATCATAAACCGCGGATTCGTCGGTGCTTGATCGACAAGATTTGGAGGCAGAGCTGTGACAGACAAGCCGCCTGAAATCGACAACCATTTGTTTTTGTTGGCGATTTCTTTAAGAGCGTTCAAACCAAGCAGATCAGGCTTTTGCTCGCCCAGCGGAAACTTGAGCTCATCCAGCGTGACTTCGGCTTTTTCCAAGCCACCCACGTCATCCAGTTTGGCGTCGATGCGCACCAAACCTTGCGCCACTTGCGCCGTGGCGATGAGCGCTCCGCCCTGCAATTTGACGTCGGCAGCCGTCGCAAGTTCGATGTGCGCGCTTTCGTCCATTGCCGACGACCAATCTTCGGGCGCTCGCAACAATCCGAATCGCGTTTTTTGAGCCTCGACCTGCATTTCCATCGATCGCGCCTCACGCATGCGCGCGCGCAACTCGCTTGGATGGAAATACGCCTGCCCTTCTTCGAGCACAAACTGCCACTTGCCAGCGTGGTGATTCAAATGCAGCGCCACACCGCCAATTTCAGCTTTGGGTGGCTTACCTGGCTGGCCCAAACCGAGCGCCAAACCAAAAAACGTAAGGTCGATTTCAGGCTCGCCCAAAACGCCGCTCAACTCGATGTCGCGCGTCAAAAGCGAAAGCGAATCGCCCTGAAGCTGCAAATACGGAGCACCCAACGCACTGAGCTGCAAGCGATATCGCTTTTGAGCCAAATCGACTTCGCCTTCGAACTCAATGTCAATCGGCGCGGACAGCGCTTTGCCGTCGTCGTATTTCTTTAATAATCCCGCGGAAGAAGCGATTTCATCGCTGAGCTGCACACGACCACGACCTTCAATCTGCAACTTGCCCAGCGCCTGTTCAACGTACAATCGGTCGAGCTCAACGTTGGCAAGCGATTGATTGGCAGCGTTCAACTGCAACGCACCGCGGCGAACACTCAGCGATGGCCAATCGCGCGCTTGCACCTGACCTTGACCAAGCGCCATGGGATCCAGCGTCATCGCAACGGATTGAAGTGCACAATCCAGCGCGCCTGGCGAACGGCTCCAAAGTGCGTGAATCGGAATCGACAGATCGATTCGACTCGCATCGATTGAAAATCCTTCAGTTTTTAGGTGAAGTCCCTTCGCTCGAATGCCGGTTGCTTTGGAAACAAACGTGCCGTGAGAAAGCGTCACATCCCGCAGCTTGAGCCCGCTTTCCACATTTCGCGCAATTGCCAGGGTTTGCCACCACGACGCAACCGCCAGCCCCGCCAAACAGGTCAGTGCCGCCAACAACGCAATCACCGCCCACGTGATATGGCGTCGTCGATTGGAACGTTTTGATTTTTTAGCGGGCAAATTCTCGTTCAACACGCGCGCAGGATCTCAAATTTTCGTGTGAGATCAAGCCCGGTGCGCGTTTGTTTGATTTTCGAAAAAAATCAAAACGCTGTTTTTCTGGCACGAAACGCGGCGAGTAGGCATGATCTGCGATTTAAGGAGACGAGATGGCTCAGCGAGAAAATCTGCTTTTGCCCGGCGTCGCGCGGTGGCCCAAAGATCAACCAGTGATTGAAGTGCGGCACGCCGCCAAGCGATTTGGCGATCTTCAAGTTTTAACCGATGTCAATCTCACGGTTGAAACCAGCAAAACTACTGTCATTGCAGGCGAATCTGGTTCAGGCAAATCGGTTTTGCTGCGACTCATGAACGGTCTCACAATTCCGGACGCTGGCGAAGTTTTTCTGTTTGGCCGCAATCTCGCTCAGATTTCAGAGCGCGAGCGCACAGAACTTCGCAAGCGCTGCACAATGGTTTTTCAGAACTACGCGCTCATCGACTCATTCACGGTCCTTGAAAACATCGCATTTCCGCTGCGTGAAAATACAAAAATGTCTGACAAAGACATTCGCAAACGCGTGATGGAATTGCTCGAATTGCTCGAATTGCCGCACGCTGTGAATGAATTTCCCGCGAGTTTGAGCGGTGGCATGAAAAAACGCGTGGCTTTTGCGCGCGCAGTGGTCACCAATCCAGAGGTCGTGTTGTTTGACGAGCCCACAACAGGTCTCGATCCCATCATGATCGACTTTGTGGACGGCCTGATTTTGAAAACGCGCGACGAATTCGACTTAACATCGGTGATCGTCAGCCACGACATGCACTCAAATCAGCGTTTGGCCGACAAAATGGCAATGCTTGCGCAAGGTCGCATTGTAGAGCAAGGCACTTACGAAGAAGTTTGCCGCTCCAAAGAACCGTCAATTCAAGCATTTTTGGCGCAGGCGACACAAAAACAATCGTCCAACACTGTTGACGTAACCATTGAGAATCAAAAAGAAACTTTAAAAGTTGAGGCCAGCGCGGTCGAAATTCAAGGCGTTCACAAATACTTTGGCACCAATCACGTTTTAAAAGGCATCGATCTCACCATTCCCGACAAAAAAATCACCGTTGTGATTGGTGGCTCAGGATCTGGAAAATCTGTTTTAATTAAGCACATTTCCGGACTTTTCAAACCAGACCAAGGCAAGGTTTTTGTGCTTGGGAAATGCCTCAACGATTTAAGTGGCGGTGAGCTTCGCGACTTGCAATCACGCGTGGGACTATTATTTCAAGGTGCTGCGTTATTCGATTCGATGACCATTTTTGAAAACCTGGCATTTCCGCTGGTTGAAGGTCGCCGAATGAACACCAAATCCGTAAAACCGATGGTTGAAGCCGTCGCGGAACGCCTGAAAATTCAAGACATTTTGAAGCGTTTCCCTGCAGAAGTTTCAAACGGCGAGCGCAAACGCGTGGGCCTTGGCCGTGCACTCATCACGCAGCCGGAAATCATGATTTACGACGAACCCACCACGGGCCAAGATCCTGTCATGATGCAGCGCGTAGACGACATGATCGTGGAAACGCAAGCCATGTTCCCCATCACATCAATCGTGATCAGCCACGACATGGCCTCAACCTTCCGAATTGCCGACAAAATCGCCATGATCGACAAAGGCAACTTAGCGCTCGCCGGCACGCCCGACGAATTCCGAGCCTCGCAAGATCCACGCGTTCAACGCTTTATTCACGCTGGCCAACCCGCTTACAACGCTTAAGGTTCTCATGCGTCTTCGAAAATATCTCTTTGTTTTTATTAGTCTTTTTTCGTCTTTTGCCGCGCACGCAGATCCTTTTGACGACATCCAAACGCTCACACCGCAGACGCTCGGTTCGCGCGATGAAGACGTTCGAAATGCCATGGCGGAACGCCGTTTTGAGGATGCCGCGAAGGCACTGGATGGCAAAACGCCAGAGCTCAAATTTTTAAAAGCCTGGCTTTGGTCCAAAGCGAACAATCACGAAAAAGTAAAAGCCGCGCTCAAAGAGATTTCGAAGAAAGATCGTGAGCAAATTCCGGAACTTGCCTGTCGTCTGGCACTGCTCGAAGCAGAAAGCGAGCTCAATTTAAAAAATCCGAAAGGTGCGATCGCTGCGGTGAAAAAAGCGCCCACGGAAAAAGCGCCAACTGTGGCCAAACAATTGCAGCGAATTCTCGCCAGAGCACTTCGAGAAGCCGGAAATTACAAGGAATCTGCGCTTGTATATCACTCGATGATTGCGGAGCAAGATGCCGAAGAAGTACCGGTTGCGCTGCTTGGTTTGGCTCGCGTCTACATCGAACAAAAAAAGAATAAAGAAGCTGTGCAATTGCTGCGTCGCTTGGATTTGGAATTTCCGCTCCATTGGGCAGCAGCGCCTGGAAAAAAAGCGGCCAAAGACATTACAGCAAAAGACGCTAAGCTCGCGAAATTATACAAGAATCGGACATCTGAAGAGCAAATTGCTCGCGCCGAAATTTTGCTGAAAGCAAACCACAACGCAGCCGTGGTTGAAGCGCTCACACCACTTAAAAAGAGCAAACTCAAAGGAAACTTGCTCTGTCGGCATCGTTACGCCTTGGGTCGCGCTCAGCGCAAAATGCGCAAATGGAAAGATGCCGCTCCTAACTTAACCGAAGCTGTAAGTGCTTGTAGCAAAGCCAAAAACGAACTTGCGCCGTGGGCGATTTACCTTTCCGCGCAGGCACAAAAGCAAATTGGCAACGACGCGGAATCGCTCAAACTCTATCGCCAGCTGCAAAAACAGTATCCCAAACACAATTTGGCGGACGATGCCGCTTATTTTGAAATCCGCGCTCTCATTGAAGACAGTGAGAATTTTAAGACAGCATCTGACAAAGCGCTGAAAATGGATAAGAGCTATCCAAACGGCGACATGAATAGCGATGCGCTCTTTTTTGTAGCGGCTAAAGCATTAGAAAAAGATGACAAAGCGCTTGCTCTTAAGATGCTTCAAGCAGATGCGAAGCGCGCAGAAAAACCATTCGATCACGCCAAAACAGGTCGAACAACGTATTGGCTTGGGCGAATGGAAATGGAAAAAGATCTCGATAACGCACGAGAATTATTTCGAAAAGTCGCCAGAGAAGCGCCGCTGAGCTGGTACGCAATCTTGTCGTTGTCGCGCTTAGAAGAAATGTCGCCGGGCACCGCTGAAGAAGAATTGGAGCTCGCACTCAGCTCTGAGCCGCCAGCAGAAATTCGCAAATCATTCTCGAAACTTACACCGCCCAAAGCTTCAAAGTTGGCGCAAAAACGCGTGGTCACGCTCGCTCGCTTAGGGTTGGCCGAAGAAGCACAGAGCGATTTACGGGCGCTTGAACAAACGCCTTCACTTTTTGATTCGCTGCTTTTGGATCACGCAGGGGCGTATCCGCTCAGTCACAACATCTTAAGAAGAAAGCTGAGTACTTACCGAAAGTTACAACCTAACAGCACTTATTTAAATGTTTGGAAACTGGCGTATCCGCGGGCTTTTGAGAGTTTGGTGAAAGCCGCTTCCACGGAAACGGGCACACCTGAAATGCTGATTTTTGCAGCCATGCGCGAAGAAAGTGGATTTTCGCCGGCAGCAGAATCGTTTGCGAACGCCAAAGGCTTGATGCAGGTCATCATGACGACCGCGCGCAGCATGTCCAAGCCAGAAGATGGTACTATCAACGAAAAAACCGTTAAAAATCCAGCACTTAATATAAAACTCGGTGCTCGATATCTTGCCAAATTACCCGAGCAAACAGGTGCAGTTCAGGCGCTTTGGCCGGCAGGTTACAACGCCGGTGGCGGTGCGCTCAAACGCTGGCTTCAAGCTCGCGGTGATCAACCGTTAGACTTGTTTGTTGAGCTGATTCCCTTTGAAGAAGCAAGGGGTTACACGAAACGCGTCAACGCCTCGTTTGCGACTTACAGTTTTCTCTACGGCGAAAATCCGGGGGTCGTTCCGCTTTTAACGCAAGACTTGAAGCGTTCGCCCAAAACAGAAAAGCCAAAAGAAGACACAGACGAAGACGCGCCGTGACATAAAACAAAAGATTTCGCGCAACAAATCGCGCGAATCCGCCTAGAGTCTTGGTTCCTGAAGCGCGCGGGCTTATACAAGACAAGAATTCGGGATGGCGATTTTTAAGTAGCGAGATACGGAGGAATTGTGAGTACTGGGGAACCGGGAGCGAAGCCTCGTTTTGAGCGGCGTGCTTGGCCGAAACTCTGCAAACTCATTGCGGATCGCCAAAAGGCGAAAGCGGAAAATCAACCCACTGAAGGGCTGGATGTCATTGCCCGCTACCTCCGCGTTTTCAAAGAAGAATCGTTAGAGCCCATCGCTGTTGCCTTTGAGCAATTTGAGCCCACCGAAGAAGAATGGGCTGTTCTCGCACAGCTGGAACGCGATGTTCGTCAAGCGCTGGAGCCGAACGCTCGTCGTGGCCGCATTGAAGCGTTGGAGCGCCTGCGCCAAATTTTCAATTTAGATGGCGCAGGATTTGGCGCGGTTCAATTTTTGATTCGCGAATACGCAAAAGCGCTGCGTTCTCCGGAAGAAGCGGCGATTTTCGACTTTGCGCCCACGGAAGGCATCGCACTCGATTGGCCGCTTTCGGCGCAGGATTTGCATGAAGCAGAGCGCACACTCAACGCGGGTTATCCGGTCACACTGCTTCGCCATGCAGAAGAAGTTGAAGTCGAAACTTGCAAGCGTCCCAAGAAGAGCAAGCCGACTGTTGTTTCTGAAGAAAATCAGCAAGTTCCGGCTCCTACAGCGGCGCCGTCTCCGGTTCTAGCCGAAGAAGAAAAAACAACTTGCGCGCCGGCAGCCATTGAGGCTGAAGCCGCGGAATCGTGTATTTCTACTGAGAAATCGCAAAGTTGCGAGACTGTTCACACGTCGCTGCTCGCCAAAGAACTTGCTGAACTCGCCGATAAATTGCCGCCGCACGTGCAGGCGAATCTCTGCCTCAATCGATGGCCAACGCTCGCTCGCTACACCGAAGAAGCGATGATCCTGATTCCGGAAAAACCGGCGCAGGAATTGGCCAACATCGAAGCAGAAGCTGAGCGGCTGTGCTTGGAGGCACACGCGACGGCGCGCCAAAAGGCAGAGGCCAAAGACGGCGTGATTCTTGCTTGCGAATCGCCCAACACCGATGGTCATCCGGGCCTGATCACCTTCTTGGTTTGTCCGCCAGGCGTAGACTTGCCGAGGTTGCCGGTCGGCTTCCAAGCTTCTCGCGATCCTGAAGCCACGCTTGCTGCGGTTGAAACACTGCTGCAACATCCTGAAATTGCAGTGTTTATGTTCTCGGAATCAGGCCGCAAGCGTCGCTCGCCGCTGGGTGCCCGCAAAGGTCCGTTCTGGCGCGCTGCTGGCCTTATTTGTGAATGGCTCGCGCACCGACTCACCAAAAAAGCAGCAAAGTCTTCATTCCGCGTTCACCTGTACTTGGCCGAAACGCAAGGTGTTCCTGCGGGTTCATCGGTCGCTCCCAAGTTCTTCGAACAGTTACGTCACACGGGGCCGTTCAAAGAAAAAGGTGTACAGCTCAACGGTTTGCACGTTTTGGCGCAGGACGAACACGGCTGGCTCGGTTACGCCGATGCGCTGTCGTTCCTCGGTCGCTGCACGTGGAGCCCCAAAGCAGAAAAGGTTCGTCTGAAGCTTTTGGAGCGCGAAGACACGCTCGAGTTGCCTTTTGATTCGTTTATTCTTGATGAATTACGGGCACTTCTGCATCGAACCGGTCAGCCGGATCTCGATTTCCTCATGGCGGTTTGCAAACTCACAAATCGCTATGCCGCGCTCATCAGCGACATGCTTTCGCCCGCGATTCGCCGCGCCATTTTGAGCTTGGACACCGAAGAATGGGCCACGCTTTGTGAGGAATGCCGCGCTTCCCTGCTTCGCGACACTTCTTGCTCGCGCGCGATTGGTGCGCTGGTCGATGCGATCGAAGCTTGCCCCGAGCCGCTTGAGGCGCTGTTTGGTCCTGTCGCCTTCGATTACTTGGACACAGCACTTGCGATTGCGCGCATCCGCCACGATTTGACACTGGCCGAGCACGTGATTGGTCGCTGGGAGCAGCTTCGAGAGCAGGAATTCGAGCCACTGCCAGAAGTCGAGCACATCTTCGAAATTCGTCGCGCCGATTTGGATGCCGACCGGTTCGCCTACGCTTCAACGCTTGAACGCGTCGAAAATCGTTTAAAAGACGAAGACTTAGACGAAGACACGGCCACGCTTCTTTCGATTTGCCGAGCACAGGCGCCCGCCTACTTGGAGCATCCGGTGCTGGCGATTTCGATTTTGGACGAATTACCAGAAGGTGACGAAGACTTGGAGAGCCACTACTTGCGGCTGGCTCACCTTTGGTACGACCGCGCGCGCCTCAATTGCGACATGGAAGCGCTG
>JAZUEA010000040.1:0-3037 GCA_045639945.1 Myxococcota bacterium | reverse complement strand
ACGTCCCTGGTAGCAGTACTTATACGCCGAAGCAGGATCACCACTGACATCACCGTAGTAGTTTTCTTCATGCACGGAATCGTAGCATTCTTCATTACTGGTGCAGCGACTGCAGTAACCATTGTTACAATACGGCGCATCTTCAGTGCAGCCCTGATCGTTCTTACCGAACTTATTCTTCAAAGGACTGCAGTAATGGCACTCACCTTCAACACAGTAAGGATAGTTTGCTTGGCGCTTTTGGCACTCAGAACTAATTCCGTTAGTTATGTTGTTATCCGGCTTACAGCCAATACATTGATATGCATGAGTGCCTGAGTCTTCACTCTGGCTGCAAATCGGTTTACTAGCATCACATCCAGCATGGTTGCTGGTCGAGCACTTCGCACAGAAGCCATCATTGCAGTAAGGGCCAGCATCGTTACCTGCACAATCCGCGTTGCCTTTGCACTCCACACAAGTGTTAGAGGGACCACAGATATTGCCTTCTGCACTTGTAGAGCAATGTTCGTTTGTAAAGCACTCAACGCAAGCGCCATTGAAGCAATGCTTGTCACCGCATCCGTCCTCACCGCTGCATTGGCCACATGTACCATTCGTACAAACTTCACCAGCAGGGTGACCTGCGCAATCTGTATTACTAACACATGCGAGTTTGCATTCCCCAGATTCGGTACAAATAGAACCGTGGGTGATAGCTTCACATTCCGCATTAGAGCTGCATGCACGACACGCCGGAACATTGTTTATCAAATCGCAATACGGACTATTAGATTTGGAATCACAACCATCTTTGTGATTAACCGCATTGCAAGGCTGGCAAATACCAGTGTTTACGTTGCAGTAGTTATAGTCAGAAGAGTCACAATTCGGTGTATCTTCAGTACAAATATTGGAAATAGGAGTAACAGCACCGGTCGCCGGATCTCGATGACCTAAAAGCTGACAATCCCAATTTGATTCACAAGCACGGCACGTGAAAGTGTCGTCATCACAAATCGGGCGGCCAGAAGTTCGCTGACAGTTATTATCGTGGGCCTGCTCAATGTTTGGATCACAAGCCTGGCACTGATACAAGTCATCCCTAGTCCCAGTGTTTGAATCGACTTTCGGCGATTTTGTTACACAAACCGTGCCACCCTTACAATCTTTGGTAGTACGGCAGCTGACACACTCTGCCTTATCTACACCAGAGTTTTCTTTTTTACACTGAGCAATGGCAGCAGTGGAACATGCCTCCTTACAAGCTGCCTTCGAGACATAAGCGCCCTTTGATTGATAACAATCAGAGCGTTCTCCGAAAGGCTTTTTAGCGCACTGATTGCAGTCGGCCATCGTGTCGGCGCTGCAAGGCAAGCTCGTTTCACGATTATTCTCGCTCTCGTCACATTTAGCTTCGCATTTCGTGTCTTTCTTATTAGCGCAAGTTGTGTCCGCTTCTGTTTCTCCAGAGGCATCACTTTCTGCGCTGGCTGTTTGCAAGCAGTACGGAGTATTGCCAGAGCATGCATCATTAGAACCACACTTGCATTGACCATCATCACATTGATTTGCAGTGGCCGCGTCACATCCAATGTTCGCCGTTGCACACTGCGTGAACGAACGCGGAATGCATACAAATGCATCACAAGCCGCTACACCTTCTGGGCAACCACAAATGTGATCTGCTTCACATCCATCATTTGTAATCGGATCGCAGACTTGGCAGTGACCCGCAACGCATTGCGTAAGCGATACCCAGTCTGCATTGCTAGGAGCATTGTTATAGTTTTCGGTATTAAGAATAGAACGCGCTTGGCAATCGCTATCAAGCCAGCACTCACGGCACATGCGGTTGTTTTGAGTCGCGTCACCATCAGAAACGGAATCCGCAGCCGCAGTCTCCTTTGAAGAGAATGAAGGCGGATAATAGAGCGGCGCAGCAACAGGCTTATTATTTGTGCCGGTGATCGCTTTCAGCTCACCATTATTGATATAGAGCAATTCTCCACTCGTAGTATAGCAAACGCCAAACAAGTTTTGGTTAACGCAGCTATATTCATGAGAAGAGCCTGCACATTTCTCATACGAAGGAATGCCATTCTCTGTGGTTACACCATATTGACATACTTTAACAGGTTGCGCATTATTGCTTTTATCGTGATAAACAAGTGAAATCTCTTTATTTTTACAGTTATCTTCTTCAATAACCAAAGAACCGGTGTCACTAAACTTAGCGCAATAGTCATTCGTGCCAGCCTTCAGAGCAAAGTAAACCAAAGTTCCACTGTGATCCGTAGCAGCAGGCAACAACCACGGAAGACCACTCACCGAATCCAGATAGGGCTCACCAAGCTTATTGGCGACCAAATTCTTGAGCTCCGCACTCCGGTCGTCGTTCTGGAAACCACAAATCGGAGTAGAACCATCGCACGGATCGTAGTTATCACCCGAGCAACCGATGCACTGACCGCCCTGGCAAGTACGACCAGCCGGACACTTCAAAGCTTCGATATTGGAATCACATGCAACACAAGCATATTCAGCCGGCGTACCGCCCACTGATGCATACTCATAAGTAACATCTCCGCCCTCAGGGTTTTCAATGCGAGCTAAGCGCGCACAAATCGGTGCTGAAGCATCACATCCGTTACTGACATCTTGATTCTTTCGTTCACAGATAACGCAGTCACCAGTAGAAGAACAAACCGTATTCTTCGTGGCACTCTCGATCTGAGCTTTCTTTTCTTCGCTCCAATCTTTCGTGCGATTGGCACTTGCGTATGCAGCGATATCGGCACACATCGAATCACTGATGCACTTAGAGCAGTCATATCTGTTATCTCTAAAGGAGCAAATCGGTGTCGAACTTGTAAAGTCACAGCTGTGCTCGGGATTTTCGAACCAGTTATCGCTGTTGGGATCGCAAGTATAGCAATAGCCCGTTTCCTGATTGCAATAAGCACCTTCCGGGCAATGTGAGTCTTCCAGACATTCAACACATTCACCGAGATCGTCATTGCAATACTTATTTTTACTATCTAAGGCACATGCAGGG
>JAZUEA010000039.1:0-5236 GCA_045639945.1 Myxococcota bacterium | reverse complement strand
AAAAAATCGGACGAACCATTCACGGCGTAGACGAGAGCACTTACAGAAATCTCACTTCTGGCATGGGTGATGCATTGATGTCGCGCATTGCAAGTGTCGCAGTGGTTACGCCGTCGTCACTCGTTGCCACAATCTTGCTTTGTCATCACCAGCGCGGCGTTTCCGAGCAAAAGCTCTGTGAGCGCGCAGGCTTTCTGGTGGCGTCCTTCCAAGCTCGTGGAGCGCGATTGTCACGAAGCATTGAGCACTGCCTTGAGCTTCGTTGTCGAAGTATTGAGCAGCGTCAAGCTGAATCGATGATTGAAGGTTATCGTTCGCGTGGCGAGGCGTTGCGTGCGCTTCTCGATGAAGCTTTGATTTTGCTCAAGCGTGGCATTGAGAAGATAGAAATTCGCGGAGAGGCTTACTATCGCGTACCCGCTAAGTCTCGCATTGAGATGGATTATTACCGCAATCAGCTCTTGGGATTGCTTGCCGAAGACGCGCTTTGTGCGGTGGCGCTACTCTCGATTGGCTCAAATCACCAGAAGTCCGAAGTTCTTCAAGCGACAGCCACGCTGATCAAATTGTTCACGCGTGAGTTTGTCTTCTTTGCTGCAGAAAAGTGCGAAGTGATTGCCGAAAAAGCACTTGCGCGGTTGGAAGCCGATGGTGTGATTTCTTTTGTTGGTGATTGTGTTGCGATTGAGCGAGCCCTCACGCTGGACTTTTACCGTCGAACCGTTGCGCATCTCTTTGAAGGCTATGCCGTTTGTGCTCTCGCGCTTTCTGGAATCGAAGCTCATCCGCTCACCAATGATGCATTTATCAACGTGGCGCGCGAAGAAGCTCGCTCGCTGTTGCTCGAAGGAAGCATCACTTGCAGCGAAGCAGGTTCAACTGTGCTTCTCAAGAATGCGCTCGCTCAGTTTGTCGATGAAAAGTTGGTGCTCAAAACCAAAGAGAAAATGGGCCTTCGAAGCGTTGATGTGTACCGACTTACGCCTGGTCAAACAGCAGAAACGCTGACCGCTCGAGCCGTTGAGCTTCAAGCATGGCTGCGTGATGGTGAAGCCGTTTCGCGAATCACTGAAGAGATTGAAGTTGCACAAGTGGTGCGCGTTTCGCCTGAAACGCCTACATTGAGTCTGAAAGTTCCCGTAGCGAATCCCCCCGAAAAGGAGAATGCACATGATTCGACCGGCCATTTGGAACGAGGAGATGCTCCTCGCACTTGAGTCAAAGGGCGAGCACGACTTTCAGGAATTTAAGTCCGCGCCATATATGGCGGTCGATAAGAAAATCGCACCGGACTTCATTCAGTCTGTTTCGAAACAAATTTCAGCATTTGCAAACGGTGCAGGTGGCCAGCTCTTCATTGGTGTTGATGACAATGGTCACATTGACGGTGGCGTGCGGACGGACTTGAAGCCGTGTGGCACGCGCTCTTGGCTTGAAGATGTGTTGCCGGGCACCATCGATCCGCCGCTTTCAAAATTTAACGTTTTTGAAGTCACTGGCGGGCCAGGCAGCCTTATTCTTCCCGAGCACGCGGTTTATGTGATTGATATCGCTGCCAGCGAAGACGCGCCGCACCAAGCTTTGGATTATCGTTACTATTTGCGCATTGCCGGTAAATCTCGTCCGATGGGCAATGTGCACATTCAAGATGTGCTTCAGCGAACTCGTCATCCGCGCGTTGAAGTGAAGCGCATCAGTCCATATGGCGATGCGGATTACTTTGAGCGTGATCCGCGCGGTCCGAAGATGACGATCGGTTTTCAGGCGATTGTGTCAAATCTGGGACAGAATCTGGCGCATCACGTTGGGCTTGAGCTCATTCTGCCGCGTCCATTGGTCGATGCGACTGCGCGTTCGCGTATGTTGTCGCAGCCGGATGTGAGTCTCACTCAGCGGCCCAGCGAGATCGCATTCTTCCGCTACCATCCTTATCCGCTTTTTCCAGGCCAGGAATTGGTTTTTATGCGCTTCTGGCTTACGGCCCACGCAAAGAACATGCGCGATTTAAGCGATCAATCGATGCAGATCGGCTGGCGGCTCTACGCGGATGATGCGCGACCCAATGAGGGCGCGATTCCGGTTTCGCAGTTTAAAGTGATGCGTGAAGCAGAGCAGCGGTTTCGGCCAAAAACAACGAGCCAACCCGCGCCGATAAATCCCGAAATGGGTGGCAATAAGCCGTACAAGCCAGCGCGACTCGCGAAAGCCCAAGAAGTTGCTTCTCAAAAATCGAAGGAATCCACGAATACAGCCGCCAAAATCCCGCACAAGTAACTGCTCGCTTCAAATCAACAAATCTCTTCATCTGAAAACAAGGCGAAAGGGAATTCGCAATCATGAGCGAATCTGTCAGTGGTGTTCATCCAGATTATGCCCCTTTTTCGAAAGTGATTGCGCATGAGCAGGTTTGTCTTGTTGTGCCTGAGCTCATTCAGACTCTAAAGCAGATTTGTCAGCATTCATTTGCGCTTGAGACGTTTGATCCTGGCATTACCGTGAATGGCGAATTTGAAGAAGAAGACAGTGTTTTACGCTGGATGCGCGACTATCAGCCCATCTTTGTGCGAAATCACGGTCATCTTGAAGGCTGGAATGCCTTATCGCATGAGCCCAATCGAGTTCAGTACGCAAAGATGCTTTGTGAGCAAGTTGGCGCCGAGCAAAAAAATCTGCCCATTTTCTTAGAATCAGGAAATCTCCAGGTTGCAGGACGCAAAATTTTCATAAGTACTCGAGTGTTAGAGGACAACGCTCGTGAAATTCATCGAGAAGATCTTTTGAAAGGCGGCTATCGGCCGCGAACGCGTGACGAAATCATTGCTTTGCTCGCAGCTTCATTTGGGTTGTCTAAAGAAGATGTTGTGATTTTAAACCGAATGCCAGGCGAGCTGACTGGGCATGTGGATCTGTATTTATTGCCGCTTTCAGACAATTTGATCTTAGTGCCACAAATTCACCAAGACGCTCTAAAGCTTTTGTTTACGCGCGCTGAGCTGCGACTGGGCATCGCGGTGATGCGATTTCTAGAGAAGCAAGCGCAGCTCATTGAAGCGTTGGGATACCAAGTGATGAGGTTGCCCATGTTTCCACCTTTGATTTTGCCTGAAGTCGAGATGGAAGAGGGCATTGACGCTGTATTTTACTCGCCGGCAAACAGCATCTTGCTTCGCAATCAAGAAACCGATGCACACATTTTGGTGCCAACCTTTGATCCTTTTGAATTCGGTCCTGAGGTTGAAGACCTTGTGCATGGCTACGAGGAGTGTTGGGCAAAGTCATTTCAAGAGATTGGCCTAAAAGCACACATCTTAGATGCGACGGATTTAGGCCGTTATCTTGGACTCTTTCGCTGTGTGACGGCCGTTGTTCCAGCTTAGAAATTTCGTTTCACCGCTGAAAAATAGAATCACGCTGATTTTACTTAGAAATCAGAGATGAATTCGACGAAGTCCGGGCGATCGACAAAGGGATTGCGGTTGTGTTGAAGATTTTCGATGCGGTTGTTACGGCTTCGTTCGCGCGCATCGACTGGATCTTGCCAGTTCCACTTTCGAAGAATCTCTTCTTCTTCGTCCTCAATTTCGTACTCGTAGCGAACCGCAAAGTAAAAGTGCGCACGAGCGACATCGCCGCGGTACTCCGGACGAACCTCAAAGATGCGGTGGCCTTGGCGATTGATGCCGAGTTGCGAGCCGCCTTCTTCCCAAAGGCAAATGCCACCCCATTCGTCGTTGCACGGCGTTTCGCCATACGGCCAGCTTGAGCGACGAGAGTTTGCCTCGGTTTTGGCCGGGAACAAGTGGTGCAGGTCGCTCTTGGCGATTCCTTCTGCGCCGTCGGATTGCGGCCACGAGTGCTCCAGGTTCATCTCGCTGCTGTCAGGTACGCTTTGCGCTCTGACGTAGAATTTTTGTCCTGTGTAGATGCACTCGACGTAGCCATCGTCATCGCGATCGAGCGTTCCGAACATCTTGGTGCGAGCATTTTCGTAGGACAGCGAGCTGTGGTTGCGACTCGCTTCATTGTGCAAGGCCTGAATGAGTTGTCTGTCGCGCAAGTTCTCTAAGTTTTTCAGCTTTCGGTTCGAATCTTGCTGAATTGCTTCGTACGGATCTTCTGGCCACGGTTCCGCGTCGACAATGTGAAATTCGCCAGCGTCGAGGAGCGGCTCGGGAAGTGCAGCATCTAACATGCCAGGCAGCGGAATAAATGTGCCGCTGTCAGTTTCTTGAGGGTCAGATGTGCTGGCGCTGTCGTCCTCTTCGCAAGCCAGACAGAGTGCGGAAGCACAAAAGAACAAAAGCAACGTACGCATAAAGGCCTTCTCCACTTATTTGGCCGTCAATTCATCTTGCAGCGTGTGCAAACCGTCAACCAAACGCTTTAATCGGCCAGTTGTCGCATTGACATGAGAATTTTCGATTCGGCGAAGCTCTTTTTCACACACTTGCAAGGCTGCTTTTTTATTAGGGCTGGGTGTTCGTCGCAAAAGGCGAGCATGTCGCAATCCAGAAAGCGCCAAAGCTTCTACGATTTCTGCTTCTGAAACTTTTTCCGCGCCTTGTGTACCGCGAGCTTCGTAGATGCTGACCAAATCTTCGTAGGATTCTTGAGCAAATCGCTTGGCTTCAGCGGTTTTGTCTGTGCGATCCAAACAATGTGCAAGGTTGCCAAGCAGTTGCGAGCGTTCCATGCTTGGTTTGGAAGCCATTGTGCTCAACGCTTCCTCAAAGTGTTGAGAAGCCGTTTCAAAGTCGTTCGCAGTCGCTTCTCGGTGAGCTCGCAACGCCAAGGCTTGACGAAGATCTTCCTGATTACCCAGCTTCCGCCAGTGTTCCAACGCTTTATCTTCGTAGGTTTTTCGCTGCTTTTGAGTTTCTGGCGAATCCGGATCGCCTTCGACGCCGTGTTTGGCCATGCGTTCGAGCGCTTCTGGAAGCAACTTGGTCGGTTTGTCTGCTAAGTCGAGAATTTGAGCGAGCGAGTAAGACTTAACAGCTGCTTCTTTCGAAAGATCTAAGGCGCCCCACGAATCGGACAGCGGAATCAAAGAGGCGAGTAAGCCAATGTTGTCGGAGATGTCGGCCATGTCGCCGTCATCTTGACCCAATTCGAGTGCGTGACGAATTGCTCGCAGGCCGCGCTGCTTCAGTGACGGCTCTTGCTCAGCGGCGCGCGCAACGGCCAAGTCGAATCGTCGAAGTTGGCGACGTGTTTTGGGACCAGCAGGAATCAC
>JAZUEA010000038.1:0-3457 GCA_045639945.1 Myxococcota bacterium | reverse complement strand
GTTTTAATGATGGGCATTTACGCGCATCCGCAGGCGGTCCTTGATTTGCCAGAATTGGCGATGGGTCGTTTTTTGAAGCTTACGGAAGACGGCGAATTGGTGCCGCTTTCAGAAAAGACGATTGCGTTTGATGAAAAGGGTCAGCTTGCTCTCGCCTATCAACCGCCGGCGGAATTGAATGTACCGCTGACGCCGCCGCTTAAGCCTGGAGATGCTGGATTTGAGGCGCTGCGCCACGATTTGTATTCGTATTTGCTGCCATTGAGCATGTCTGTTCGAGCGAACGACGTTGAGCTTCAAATGACGCAATCGTTCACACTGCATCGCCCAAGTGTGATTTTGGTGCCAGATTTTCAGGGTGAGCGCACTACCAAAGTCTTGGAAGAAGGCCTGAAAGAACAAGGCTTCCGCATCGTTCACTACGATTCTCAGGAATTGTCGAATGTGCCGCTCACTTGGCGAGAACGCTCGGATTTTCTTGGAAAAATCATTGAGCACGAGCTCAGCATTTTGGACCAAGTTGGTGTGCTCGCAAAGAAAGTGGATGTCGTGGCGTACGGCCAAGGCGGTCTGGTTGCGCGCGCATTCACGCAACGAGCAGAAATCGATCAGCGCATCAATGCTGTTGTTGACAACAATCAGGTTGTCCAAGAAACAGAAGTACCCGTTCGCAAAGTGATTTTGCTCGCAACGCCAAACCACGGTTTAAGTACACGAGGTGCGAATGCGCGTGTAAATCCGGAGTATTGGCCGAGCTTGCATCCGAACCAGGCGTCGGGCACTCAGATTTTGCCGTTTGAGGATTTGCAAGGCGGATCCTCGTTTTTGCGTTTCCTCAATGCCGACGAAGCGACCGGCAAACATTTGAAGGAAGGTGTTCAATACGCACAGCTCATTGCGCATCGTCGCGATGTGAGTCAGTACCTGCGTTTTGCAGATGACGATGGAATGGTCCAAGTTCCATCTGCTCACTTGAGCGGTGTCTATGAGGAAATGATTGAGGCGCACCACGCTGCGTTACAAAATGAAACGCGAGGCTTCATTTCAACACAAGCGATTGTTGATGTGCCGGCGGTTGCTTCGCGTGTTGCCGCTTTGTTGCAAAGTCCGCTTGCGCGTCAGCCGCTCGAAAACCTAACCATGAAGCTGACTTCCGCTGAAGGACAGCTGTACTTCGGTTATTTGGGCGATCAAAGTCCTGTTACAGAAATTCCGCAGTCGCTCAATTTCTTTGATGTGCTTGTGACCGATCGCGCTGCAAAAGGTAAAGTCGAGATTTCTGTACAAAATCAGGTGGTTGCAAACCTCGATTTGGCTGCAGAAACCAAACTACAAGTGACGTACGCTTCACCGGAACTTGTGATGGTCCGTTTGCACCAAGGCACCATGCGCATCACGGGAATTTCTGAAAAAGTGCGCTTCTTGGTTGAGTTACCGGAAAGCAGTGCGACGTTCTACCCTCGCCTGCGCGCGCGGACGTTGGCTGGCCAAGGCGAGCTCACCATCGAAATCAAAGATGATGTCACGATTTACTCAAACAATGCACCCAGCATTGTGACTGGTCTTTCGAGCAATGTTCCGGGGGTTGGATTGCCGGTTGACGCGATTCGCTTGGCTCCTGGCGAGGCGATTCGCTGGGGTGCAACCGGATTTGGTTTGCCAGCTCCAGGTCAGTCCATTGCCTTCAATCCGGCCGCTCAAAATCCGCTGGCGAATATTCAAGCGGTTGATGCGCAATCGGGCTTGCTTTGCGCTTACACCGCGCGCTTGGGGTTAGAGGATCACATCAATCAAAAAGGTTCGACACTCAAAAAGGCGTCGTCCATTTTGCAGCGTGATCGCGTAAACGTTCAGGCAGGGCGTAAAGATTTGGAAGATGAAGCGGACACGTGCTTGGTGACAGCGGAAGCCCGCAAAATGCTTGGGCAAATGGCTGATGTCGCGATTTCTCCGACGCTGCACGAAAAGATCGTAAACGGCACGCCACTTGTTAGAGTTGAGCTCTATGCAGATCATTTGATTGTGACTGAAATTGAGAAAGCGCCTGAACCGGTTGCTCAGCCAGAAGAGAAAACTGAAGGAAAAAACGCGCAAAAATTAAAGAAAAAGAGCAAGAAAAAAGTTAAAAAGTAAAAATCCGCCTGAAGCCAGGATTGAACCTTCCTAAAAACAGTGTTACGCCTTAAGGACTTCGCTAAACCAACAGGAGCCGCAATGAAAAAGTTCGCACGCATGATGTTGCTTGCTTTGGTACTCGCAGGCGCGGGTTGTGAAGAAGAAGACGATCTTTACGGCAGCGATGCTGGCGATGACAACGATGTGGATGCGTTGTGCAGTGTCTATGCTCGATGTGCCAGCGATATTTGTGGATTTGATGAAGACGAAATCTTGGCAGAATGCTACGACGCCGCAGATAAAGGCACGCTCGATGGCGCATTAATTAAAGAAGCCACCGAGCAAAAGTGCGCCGAAATGCGAAACTCAAGCAACGAGTGGTGTAATCCTCAATAATTTTGAGTGAGTTTTGAGAGCGAGGGGGCTGCAGGCCCCCTTTTTTGTATCAGTTCTCTGGTGGCAAAAAGAACGAACGCCACGCTTCAATCGAGCCAAAACGTCGAAGTGCTTCAGGATCTGCACTTTCCAAATTGGTTGGTCCCAATTGAAACGACTCAACCGCAAGAATCGCTTGAAGATAGCGCCCCGCATCACCTGAAAAAACTTCAGATTCTGCCGTTTGGACTTCAGAAGCGAACATTGCTTCTGCGAGTTTCGTTTGTGCTTGAAGCTTAATGATTTCCGCTTCGATTTCGGAGCGTTTGGTGCGCAAGACATTTTGAGAAGCGGTCTCGATTTGGGTCAAGTGGGATTGCTGCTGAGCACGCCATTCCGCTTCTTTTTGATTCCAAATCTCATTTTCTTCATGCTCAGCCAATGCGCGCAGAGTTTCCGCCTTTTTCACCTCGGCCGCGAGAGCACGCTCATCGCTCAGTATCCGCTCCAGCGTTTCTTTCAAACCTGCATGAAGTTTTTCCTGCAAAAGCGGCGACGGCGTGGGAAACACGTCGAGCACAACTGCATGATCAACCTTAAGGCCTTTGCTACCAAAGTTTTTTAGATAGCTATCTTGAAGAATTGAGCCTTGGTTTAACCATGTTTCAAGCGGTCGCGAAGCAAAAATGGATTCCATGCGCTGAGCAAGAATGCTTTCATTCTCCAATGATTCCGGCGAATTTTGGCATGGAATGCGATGCCACCACACAGCCACTTCAAGTGTTAAATCGAAGCCATCGAGCGTTTTGAATTTCAGAGCAGTTTCATCTTTAAAAATCCAAACGCCAGTTGCTTCAGCGCTGTCCCACTTTTCGTAAAACGGCAAAAACGGATAAATGCCCGTGCCATAAGCCAAATGTTCGGTTTGTCCGTTCGTGGTACGCCAAGCAAAAGACTGAACATCTAC
>JAZUEA010000037.1:0-3048 GCA_045639945.1 Myxococcota bacterium | reverse complement strand
GGGCGGTGGTTGTGAGAGCGCGATTCAGCTGGAAGAAAGCTGCAATCCGCAGGCGGACTGCTGCGCTCGCGGCTTGGTCTGCGTTGAGATGGACTCGCCCACGAGCGGTCTCTGCATGAAGAGCTGCACGTTCCGCGCTGAGACGAACAACTGTGGTCCTCGTGATTTCTGCTACCCGCTGCACATTTCTTCGACGGGTAATATTCTCGACAACGAAGCTTTCTGCTTGCCGGGTGATGACTGTGAACCTGGTAACGAAGCTGAGTCGTGTGGCGGAGAAGGCGCGACCTGCCTCGATTACTTTATGCCCGCCTCTCTTTGTGATTACGCGGGTACTGCCAAGGTTGGTGAGAGCTGCCTGGACACGAACTGTGAATCGGGACTTTTGTGCTTGAGCGACATCGGTGTCTGCGTCGAAACCTGTCCCGATGGTGTTTGCGCTAACGGTGGCGTGTGCCGTGATGCGTCCAGCTCTTACGGTGGTGTGAACTTCCGCTACTGCTTGGATGACGAATGCGACTTCTTGTCGGATGACTGCACCGCTGACTACGGCGAAAACTCTTACTGCACATTCATCGCCATCGATGACTCTTCTCCGGTTTTCGGCTGCGTCGGCAGCAACGTTGCGTTTGGTGCTGGCGTCCAGAATGATTCTTGCACCAGCGACAGCTCTTGCTCCAAGTACCACCAGTGCTTGGACTTCTTGGAAGAAGACGTTTACACCTGCGTCGCGGACTGCTCGATGGACGATGCAAGTCTTTGCGTGAACGGCTCTGTCTGCCTCGATGTTTACAGCCACCAGGCGCTGTCGAATTACGGCGTTTGCGCGGGTGAGTGCAATTTGTTCGGCAGCGAAGAAGTTAGCTGCGGTGCTGGCAAGTACTGCGCGTTGTTGAGCTTCGGCAAGAACAACGAAAATAAGGATAGCTTCTTGGGTGTCTGCGAAAACTCTCCGATCGATCTTTCCACTAAGGTCCCGACGGGCAGCGCTTGTACCTCGATTGACGGCCTGGATGCTGGTAACTGCGAGTTCGGCAACCTCTGCATTGACTTTGGTGAAGGTCCTATCTGCATGGAGCTTTGCAACGCAAGCGACGACACTTGCTCTGCCGGTACTTCCTGCATGACGCTCTTCGAGCTTGACACTGACATCGGTGTTTGCATCAGCTCAAATTATTAATTTCTCGGCTTGAAGACCTACCAACTTTTCCAATCGAGCGCTCCTCCGACTTCGGGGGAGCTTTTCGAGACGCTTCTCCAAAGTTCGGCGGAGCGTCTCGAAATCGAGCGCATCATCAGTTCCGAAACTCCTGAGCCTGGTGTTTACAACCAAGAGCAAGATGAGTGGGTCATGGTTTTACGTGGCCGCGCTAAGCTTCGCGTTTTAGATGATGTTTTCGTCCTTTCACCCGGCGATGCCGTCCTTTTGCCCGCTCATACAGAGCACGAAGTGTTGGAAACTGAGCGCGGAACTATCTGGCTCGCGATCCATTTCTGGCAAAAGTCACCCTCTTAATTCGTTTCTCTAATTCTCAGGCACGTTTTGAAAGATTGATGCTTGAAAAAAGCCGAGCGTTGTTCGCATAGAACACGCTTGAACACGGCATGTATTGCTTTGTGATCCGCTAAAACCGCAATGGTTCATTACAGCCTGCTTCAAAAATGACACATCATTCTATCTAAACAGAATGTATGAGGTGAATCGGCGTGACACTTTTGAAACTTATGAGTCACTACCTGCATTCGTGACTTTATTGCATCAGAGCTGCAAAATTCTGATTGAAATTCGCTGACTTAGGGAGCTTTTTGAATGCCAGAGCTAAAACAGATCTTGTCGACTCTCGTTGCGTAGAAAGTGTTGCGAAGTGACATTTTCTGACTCGCAACCGACTCAGCCTGAATCAGTGATTTCATCGCAGAACGATTGCGATGTGAATTTCTTGAATGAAATTAAAGGAGCGAGAATTTAGGAAGGTGTTTCAGAGCTGAAGCTCAGGCTTTGCGGCGGCGGAAGAAGGCGAGGAGGGGAAGAGCGAGGAAGAGCGGCCAGACGCTGGAGCGAGAACCCGGTGCTGCGCTGCAAGCGGACTCGGTGCCCCAGTCTTCAACACCGGCATCTTCGCGCTGAATGATCGACTGCTGAGCTGCGAGGGTGATGGTCGTGTTGTTGGCCAAGTTTTGACCACGCTCGATAGAAAGCGATTCTGTTTGATTTTTCGCGCGATCTTCGAGCTTGCCACCGTTCGCAAAAGAAAGCTCCACAACGTTCAACTTTTCGATTTGGTCGCCCGGTTGGACCATGTACTTAGCCTTGAGGACTTGCGTGTTTTCCACGTTGCTGGAGGCGCTGCTGCTGATGCGCGCGGTTGCACCAATATTGAGTTTCACGTTCAGGCTGCCCGAGAGAGTGACGGGTTCAGAGAAGTGAAGCTCGATGTTTGCGTAATCACCCGCGGTGAGAGCGTTTTCGCCTTTCGCTTCCGTGCCCGTGATCTTGACCAATGTGGCTGGCACGGTGTCGATGCTCAAGTGCGTGTTTTCCAGCGCGCTCTTGAAGTCGAGGTTCGCGGAGTTGCCCGCCGCGTCTTCAGCTTCGCCAATTGCTTTTTCAACAGCCAAAGCTTCGACGTTGGTATCGTTATCCTTAATTGTGTAGCTGGCAGTGTAGGTGTCCCGATACTCTTCAGTGTTCGCGTCGTTCTTCTTTTCCACCGTGGCGTACGTACCGCTGTTCAATTGAAGCTTAAAATCGTTGCTTACGAGTTTAACGGGTTCGCTGAACTTCACGGTCATGAGGACGGTTTCGTTTGCTTTGAGATATCCCTGTGTTTGACCGCTGGTGATGGTTTCCAACTGTGGAACAATGCCATCGATACATACTTTGTCGCCATTAAAGCCGTTTAAGACTTCTTGAATCGCATCTGCAAGATTTACAGTGTTGTTGCTTCCATCTTGCAATACTCCGCCAGTGACTTTCACGTTTGTGAGTTTAAGATGTGAACTGCTATCACCTTCTTTGACAGTGTATGAGAGATTGTATAGGTATAA
>JAZUEA010000036.1:0-3607 GCA_045639945.1 Myxococcota bacterium | reverse complement strand
CAGAGCGCTGGATTGTCGTGTGCGGTTCGAGCGGCGGACGTGACCGCGTCTGGAGGAATCGAAGCGCTGCGAAGTGTTCCCAAAGTGATTTCGGCGTTTTTCAAGTTAAAACAGCTACTTACTGTTTCTGACGCAGCGCTTTTGGTCGATTTTCCCGAGTTGAATCTGCGACTTTTGCAAATTGCGGCTCAGAATGAGATTCCGGCGTTTTACTTGGCGCCGCCGCAAGTTTGGGCGTGGCGCAGTTCGCGTGTGCATTTGCTAAAAGCAGCAAAGCGAGTTTTTTGTTTGTTTCCATTTGAATTGCCCGTGTTGACGCAAGCTGGAGTTTCGGCTGAGTTCGTTGGACATCCATTTGCGCAACTTGCGCCCTGTGCTGCAAAATCGGGATTTGGTGTGGCGCTTTTGCCAGGCAGTCGTTCAGCAACTGTTTCGCGATTGTTGCCAAAGATTTTAAAAGGGGCGGCTCTGCTCAAGCGGGCATCTTGTTCGCAGATTTCGTTTCATTTGGCGGTGGCCTCAACGCTGAACCGTGCGTTTTTACAGCGTTTTTTTGAAGATTCCGAACTCGAAGTTGAGTTCCACGAATCCGCACAAGCTGCACTTTCGCAATCTCGCGTGGCGATTGTTGGAGCGGGAACGGCTTCACTTGAAGCAGCGCTGGCAGGTGTGCCACCGGTTACGCTTTGCGCGCTTCATCCGCTGAGTTTTGCGGTGGCTCGTCGCTTGGTGCGCATCGATCATGCCGCGTTGCCGAACTTGGTTTTGAATCGCCGCGCTTATCCCGAACTTTGGCAGAATGAAATCACGGCAAGCGCCATTGCAGATGCGGTTGCAGAGCAATTTTCTCGCAATTCCAGTGAGCTACGCGACGAATTGGCTTTTAAACTTCAGGGATCAGGTCTGCAAACTGTGGCGAATGCTTTAAAAGAAATTGAATCGCAGGTTGAAACGCGTTTGTGAGGCGTGTATGAAGCCGCACCGGAGGAAATCATGAAAAAACCGTTGGTTATCGTTCCCACCTACAACGAGCGGGACAACATCGAAGCCATCATTCATGCCGTTTTTGAAGCGTTGCCCGAGGGCGAGCTCCTCATCATTGACGATGGTAGCCCGGATGGTACGGGTGACTTTGTCGAAGAAAAGATGGCTGCGGAGCCACGTCTGCATTTGATGCGTCGTGAAGGCAAGTTGGGTCTTGGCACGGCGTATTTGGCGGGCTTCAAATACGCTTTGGAGCGTGATTACACCCATGTCTTCGAGATGGATGCGGACTTTAGCCACAATCCGGCCGATTTACCGCGTCTTCTTGAGGCGACTGACGAGGCCGATTTGGCGTTAGGCAGTCGTTGGGTCAAGGGTGGTGGCACGGTAGGTTGGCCACTCAAGCGCAAGTTTATGAGTCGCGGCGGTAGTTTTTACGCGCGCACCATCTTGGGCGTGAAAGTGCGCGACTTGACCGGCGGTTTTAAGTGCTTTAAGCGCGAAACGCTCGAAGCATTGGACTTTGACGCAATCAGCGCCAAGGGTTATGGCTTCCAAATTGAGCTGACCTGGCGCGTGATCAAGCTTGGTCTCAAGGTTGTCGAGGTTCCGATTATCTTTACTGAGCGTCAAGTCGGCGTTTCTAAGATGTCTGGTTCCATTTTTAAGGAAGCACTCAGCTTGGTTTGGAAACTTCGCTTGGGTAAGGTCTGATATCTTTAGCAGAGCGAAGTTTTTTCACTCAAAAACTAAGATCTCATCCAAATCAAAGCCGCGATCATACGCGGCTTTTTTATTGGCTTTAAATGATTCTGAATTCAATGAATCAAAAATTTGAATTGATTCAAGCAAATCAATCTTTATTGAAGGTGGTTTTGCAATTTGAATATGATGAATTCAATTTCATGGTGAATGAATCTCGGTTGAGTCGAAATAATCCATAAAATACTGTCGTAATATTTCAATTGCATCGAAGCAATCTATAAAAATCGATCATGAATTGGCATTTGATTTAAGATGAATGACGATTCAGTATCGTGAAATGAGAATTGATTTGAATTAAGCCGGATTCTTGCTTCTTAAAATTGAATAAATAGAGAAGAGAAGTTAAGAAACATAAAAAAAGCCGCGAATTGCTCCGCGGCTTTTACTTTTTAAGCTTATCGATTCAGCGATTGAATCGAATCAGTCTTAGAAAATGTGCATCGAAACGGTCAAACCGGCCATCACGATGGAAACCATCGACATCAATTTGATGAGGATGTTGAGCGAAGGACCAGAAGTGTCCTTAAAGGGGTCGCCCACGGTGTCGCCGACGACAGTTGCCTTGTGGCAATCAGAACCTTTGCCGCCGAAATTGCCTTCTTCGACGTACTTCTTGGCGTTATCCCAGGCACCACCGGAGTTCGCCATGAAGACTGCGAGCACGAAGCCGCAGGAAAGGCCACCAATGAGGAGACCAAGCACGCCTGCAACGCCCAAAACCAGACCAACGACGACCGGAACGGCGATTGCGAGAAGCGAGGGGAAGAGCATTTCACGCTGAGCGCCCTTGGTGGAGATGCCGACGCAACGCGCGTATTCAGGCGTGCCCTTGCCTTCGAGGATGCCGGGGATTTCCTTGAACTGGCGGCGGACTTCTTCGACCATCTTCTGAGCAGCGCGACCAACTGCGTTCATTGTCAAGCCGCAGAACACGAAAGCCATCATGGCGCCGATGAAAACGCCCACGAGAACCATGGGGTTCATCAAGTTGACGTTGTAGGCGTTCATGAAATCGACGAGCGACAGCTTTTCAATGGCCGCTTGGGTCATGTTGGCCATGTTACCCACTGCGATGGCGCCTTCTTCGGCCAAGCGCACGAGGGCGATCTTGATTTCTTCAACGTAAGAAGCAAGAAGCGCGAGAGCGGTGAGAGCAGCAGAACCAATCGCGAAGCCCTTACCGGTCGCAGCGGTGGTGTTGCCGAGAGCGTCCAATGCGTCGGTTCGCTGGCGAACTTCAGGCTCAAGGCCGCTCATTTCAGCGTTGCCGCCGGCGTTGTCAGCGATCGGGCCGTAAGCGTCGGTCGCGAGCGTAATGCCCAAGGTGGAAAGCATACCGACAGCGGCAATACCAATGCCGTAGAGGCCGGTGGAAAGGTTCTGCGCGCTGAATTCAACCTGGAAGCCGTTCGCGCAAAGGTAAGACATGACAATGGCAATGCCGACGACCACGACCGGGATGGCGGTGGAAAGCATGCCCAAGCCCAAGCCAGAGATGATGACGGTGGCAGGACCAGTCTGAGAGCTTTCAGCGACCTTCTGCGTGGGCTTGTAGGTCTGAGAAGTGTAGTACTCGGTCGCCTTGCCGATGATCACGCCTGCGATCAAACCGGAGATGACGGAGCAAGAAATGCCACACCAGTTTTCAAAGCCCAAGAAGTAGAAGATGGCGAATGTGGCACCCGCGATGAGAATGGCTGCAGCGTTGGTGCCACGGCTGAGGGCGGCGAGAAGCTGCTTCATGCCAGCGCCTTCTTTGGTGTGAACCAAGAAGATGCCCAAGATGGAGAGAATCACGCCCACAGAAGCGATCATCATGGGGGCGAACACGGCCTTGAGCTGCATGAAGTCGGATCGT
>JAZUEA010000035.1:0-4167 GCA_045639945.1 Myxococcota bacterium | reverse complement strand
GCCGCCCGTGCCGCCTGTGCCGGTTTCAACTCTGGTTTCGGTGCGAACCACGCCGAATGCAATGTTGCGGAGATCGGCACCGTTGAAGCTCACGTCGTAGAACTGGGCGCGAGTCAAGTTCGCGCGCGATGAAGCCAATTTCTCAGCTTCGACGCAGACTTCCGCGGAAGAAGAAGACTCGGGACAACCGGTGACGAAGGCTGCGCCATCGAAGGTTGTGTTGTGTGCAACAACCCGATCCCACTGGGTGTTCGACAAATCGGCGCCGTCGAAGCTGCCGTCTTGCATTTGAACGGCGCTGAAGATGGAGCCTTTCAGGAGCGCGTCGTTGAAGCTGACCTTGTTGAACTTGGCGCCCGTGAAGTTCGTGTCGATGGCGGAGGTTGCCTGCTGGTTTGTGCTCGGGTTGAAAGTGACCGAATCCAAGTTGGCGTTGGCGAAGCTTGTCGTCTTGAACGTTGCGCCATCGAAGGACGAATCGACGATGGAGGCATTTTCGAAGCTGCTGTTATCCAACGTCACGCGCGAGAAGCTGGTGCCCTTCAATTCGGTGTTGGCGAACGAGGTGTTTCGCTTGAGGGTTGAACCGTCGAGTTTCACGTTCGTCAGTTTCGAGTTTTCGAAAGAGGCGCCGTTGTAGTTGCTCATGTTCGATGCGAACTGGACATCACTCAAGGACAAGCAAGAGAGATTGATGTAACTGTTCGTCATCGTGATGTTTTGGTTGATGTGGTTCAGGTTGTCCGCAAGGTTTGCCTGCGTGAACTGACCCTTGCCGAGCGCACCCAAGTAGAGCCACGACGGACCCGCTTGACCAGATGCGAAGTTTGAACGCGCCGGAACTGTAGGCGTTTTGCCAGCTGTGTTCGGAAGCGTGAAAGAAGCGCCTTCGAAGTTCGCGTAGCAAACGGAAGCCAAGTTGATGGCTTGGTTCTCAAAGTTGGCTTGGCGCAAGTCGGCCTGCGTCAAGTTGGCTTCGCGGAAGTTGGCAGCGTGCTCTGCTTGACCTTGAAGGCCCAAAAGCGTTGCGCTCTGAAGGTTTGCGCCTTCAAAGTTTGTGTCGTTGAGGAGCGAGCTCGGAGTGGAAGTGACCAAACCCAAGCGAGCGAGCGTGAAGTTTGCACCCTTAAAGTTAGCGCCTTCGAGGTTAGCGCCTTCGAGGTTTGCGCCCTTAAAGTTCGCGTTGGGCAAGACAACGCCGCTCAAGTTAGCGCCTTCGAGATCGCTCTTTTCCAAAATGGTGTCGGTCAAGTAGGCAGCGTGCAAGTCGGCCTTTTGCAAACGCGAGCTTGTGAGATCGGCCTGACGCAAGTCGGCGTTTCCGAAGAGAGCACCGCTCATGTCGACGCCGGTCAAAACCATGCCTCGGAAATCCATGTCCGACAAATCGGTCATGCTGGTGGCGGTGCTGGCGAAGTTGGTCGAGCTGATCGTTGCGCTTTCCAAACGAGCCGGCGCGCACGTGTCGCTGGATTCAACCTTACAAGCTTCGCCGTCGCGTCTCGCTGTGCAGCAACCAAGCAAGGCGCCGCCCAAGTCGGTTCCGGTCAAGTCGGCGTTACGCAGGTTTGCGCCACGAATGTTGGCTTGGCTGAAGTTCGCGTCGACGAGCGAGACGTTGTTCATCAATGCGTTTTGGGCGGACATGTTGCGCGCGATGGCACCATTCATGTCGGCATCGATGAACGTGGACGACATGTAGTTCGCGCCGTCCAACTTGGCGTTGACGAGCGTGCTCTTTTGGAACACGACCGTTGGGTTCTGGTTTGCGGTCGGCTCGTTGCAGGCAGCGTTGTTTGCGCAGACATGAGTGGAGCTGCAGCCCACGTTGGTCGAAGCGCAGAATTTATCGCCGCTCCAAGTGTTGGTGAGGATCGCGTCCGTCAAGTCAACGCCGCGGAAGTTCGCGCCGGTGAGGTTTGCGCCAGTGAAGTTTGCGCCACGAGCGCTTGCAGACTGGTTCAAACTTTCGTCGTAGAACTTGGCGCCGGTGAGGTTTGCACCTTGCACGTAGGCGTTTGTCAACGTGGCCTGAGCGAGTTCAGCACCCTGCAGATCTGCGTCCTGCAAGTAAGCGCCAGTCAGGTTCAAACCTTTCAGGTTAAGGTTTGTGAGTTTCGCACCTTGCAAGTAAGCGCCGGAAAGATCGGTGACTTCGCCGCGCTGAACCGCTCCGATCAACGTCTGGAGCGAGTAGGTGCCGTTGGGAGAGAGACCCGCTTGAATCCAGGCTGGCAAAACGCCGGTGTTCTCGGTGAATGTAACGCCTTCGAGATTTGCACCATTAAATATAGTACCGGTCAGGTTGCTGCCGGAAATGGTGGTGCACTTGCTCATTTCAGCGTTGCACGAAAGATCTGCACCGGTGAGGTTTGTGCCCATCAAGTTGATGGCGGTCATGGTGGTGCCGGTCAAGTTGGCACCGGAAAGATCTTTGCCCGAAGCGTTGAGACCGGAGAGATCTTCGCCCGCAAGGTTTGTGCCCGGAATGAGTCTGATGGGTGAGCCATACAAGCTGCACTTGGGCAAAACGGCCTGCGTGATTGTGCAGAGACCTTCGCTGTCGCGGGCCGGGCAGATGGTGTCTTGATCCATCGTCACGCCGGCGAAGAGAGCGGTGTCGTTGTACTCGCCCCAGTTCACGCCGCAGAGGTTGGCCGCCGAGAAGTTTGTATTAACAAACGTAGAAGGCTTGCCGGTTGCGCCGGTGAAGTCCGCGCCTTGGAAGTTGGTGTTGAGGAATTGCGTGTTATCAAGAGCCGAGCCTTGCAACGAAGCGCCCTGGATGTTGGCGTTGGTCAAGTTGGCGCTTGAAAGTTTGGCACTTGTTAAGTTTGCACCAATGAGTGCCGCGCTGGTCAAGTCGGCCTGTTCAACAATGCTCAACACAAACTCACTTTGCGTCAGGTTGGCATTGGTCAAATTGGCTTTCTTGAGATTGGATCCGGAGAAAACGGTGCCGATGCCGAGCGTGTTCTTGACGCTCGTGATTTCATTGCCGTCGTAGTCTTCAGTGAGGAAGGTGTACGGCGAGAGATCGGACTCGTTAAGAGATGCACCGCCAAATTGAGCGCGCGAGATGTCTGAACCACCCAGCAAGACGCCGTCCAATGTGGCACCACGGAAGTCGGTTTCGCGCAAGTCCGTATTGTTGAACTTGCAGCCCTTGCCGATGGTCGCGCCTGAGAAGTCAGCCTTGTAGAAGTTGGCGCCGGTGTAGTCGCAGTTCGGCGGGAAGGTCGTGCCTGCGAACACTGATTCCGACATGTTGGCGTTAACACCGGTGACCGGCATGATGGCGTTCGAGAAGGTCGAGCCATGCAGATCGGTGTTGTCCATCGTGGTGATGCCGTTGGCAGGCAAGTCGACGCCCGACACGTTCACGCCAGGAAGCTGGGTTTCTTCGGTGATCGGCGGAGTGCCGAACAATTCGCAGTTTGCAGCGGTGGCGGCGGTAACGGTGCACTCGTTGCTTTCGTTTTTATCCGGGCAAATCGTGGAGTCGTCGAGCTGCGTGCCGGACCAGCAACCATCGTAGTTCTTGTTCCACTTGCCCCAGTTCACGCCGCAAAGGTTTGCGCCCTTGAGGTTGGTGTTGCGGAGCCTGGACGGCTTGCCGAGAGCATCTTTGAAGTTGGCGCCTTCGCAGTTGGCGTTGGTGAAGACCGCTTGGTGGACCGATGCATTTTGCAGTGACACAGAGGTCATGTTCGCATCGGTGAAGTTCACCGTGTTCAAGCTTGCGCCATTGAATTTCACGCCACCAGAAAGATCTGCACCTTGGAAGTCCGCAGCCTTGGAAAGATTCGGGGACGTGCGCGCCATGGCACCGGAGAAGTCAGCACGAGCAAACTGTGCGTCCTTAAAGGTTGTTCCGATGATCTCATTGGCAGCGAAACCAATCGTGGTGTTGGTAAAGTTCGCGTCTTGGCCGTTCGCGTTGTCCAACGTTGTCGACAGAAGCTTTGCGCCTTTGAAGTTGGCGAAGCTCAAGACAGCACCTTCCAAGTTGGCCTTGGTAAGGTCTGCGCCGGAGACGTTGGCGTTCGAGAGATCGACGCCGCCCAATTCTGCGCGAATCAGCGTTGCGTTCGGGAATGAAGAACCTTCGAAGCGGCAGTTCGAGAAGAGCGAGTCGGTCAAATCGGTGCGCGTGAAGGTCGTGTT
>JAZUEA010000034.1:0-1919 GCA_045639945.1 Myxococcota bacterium | reverse complement strand
ATTCCTCGCGGAACGGAATTTGGAAGTGGTGACCTTCGCCGTCCAAGCGGAACTCGGTGAAGCTTTCCTGAACGCCCAAATCGAGCGTGTCGTTCAAGGCCTTACCAACTCCCGAGAAGAGTTCGGCAATGTTTTCGTGGTCGTAGCGCGGGAAACGCGGAATTTCGTCGAGCGTGGCCACTGCAGAAACGTGCAACGACAAAGCGCACAACGAAACAAAGAGGCGGTAGGGGTGAACCTCGCCGGCAGCCAAGTAGGCTTCAAACTCAGGCAAACCAGCAAGCAAGCTGTTGAGCTGGCGCTCAAACTGAGGACGGCTGGAGCTGGCCATGGGCGAGCGAATCATTTCAACCAAGTAATTCGCCTTGCCACGGACCTTTTTGGCCACGTCTTCGCAAACGAGCATGATGCTCTTGCACCACGGAGCGCGTGAAATCTTGGTGTGCGGCGGAATGTAATTGGTGAGGTGGAAAGCAGATTCCGAGTATTCAACTTCGGCGATCGGCATGCGAACGCGGCCGGCAGTACCAGCCTCAGTTGCAATTAACTGGACGTTTGGCTTCAAACGAGGAATCGGCACAGCGACCTGGCCTTCGTCGGCTTCAGGATCCGTGTCGGAAACTGAATCACCTTTATCAACCAAGTAACGAGCCATTACGCCTTGACGCTCAGCAACTGCAGCATCCGGAACACAAAGGAAAATACGCAGCGGAGCGCGCTCAGCGTCAGCTTTGTACGGCGACAAATCGAGGTCCGGCAAAGTTCCCGAAACGTACATGCCATCAGGCATAATCGCCTCGATGTCGTTCACACGAAGCACCTTATCGTCGAGCATCGCCTCATCAATGGCGATGTTGCTCACACCCCAAAAGAAGGGGCAAGCCATGCTCGCGTAGTGATGCAGAAGAACATCGAATCGGTGCGACTGCTGTTGAAAATGCTGCGGCGCGAGCAGCATGCCCTCGTGCCAACGGATGGCGTTGGGGATATTAGAGCTTTTCTTCACGTTCCCCCCTCAGATGCTCAGTTCAGGGTTTCGCGCCTCCCTAAAAGTGGAGGACGGAAAAATCTAAAACGAAATCACAGGCTTCGTAGCTACTAAATTTTCAAATCGCAGCTATTTTTTGGCCAATAATTTAAAAAATCAAACTTATGCACAAAATCGAAAAAGTTTGGTCACTAATCGTCTTCGAGGTTCGAAATTCGAACATCGTTAAGATCGAGGGTGACCAAAATTCGTCGCTCAGGATTGAAGCGGGCGCGGTGTGAACCCGGTTCAAGGTAATTCGCGAAGACAAGACCTTCGCATTCTTTGCCTTGAAGCTTCATCTTGAGTTCTTTCAGCTTTTGACCGGGCATGAGTTCCCAGGTGAGGTAGTCGAACTGAATCCGATCCGGATTGTCGCGTTCGAACTGCACCGCCTGCTCAAACCACTCGCTTGCGCTGTACTCGCTGAGTTTGTCGAAAAGGTGCTCGTTGTAAATCACAAGAACCGTAACACCAATCGGCGAATCGTTGTTTGCTTCTTGCTCAGCCTGAACAGTCAACCGCAAGTACTCGGGACCACCGCCACATGCAGTTAAGAAGAGAGCGAACAAACAAGTGAGCCCTAACAGCCAGCTCCAGACAGACTTATTCGCGTGCTCAACGAAAAGCCTGCTTGTCTTTGAATGACCCATCATATGGCCCCTTGCTCCAAATAGCGCCGGGAAACTAATCCATACCAAACGATTCTGCATCGAGAGTCAAACAAATCTCGCATAAATCGTGTGATAGATTTCAAAATATTTTACAACCCATTGATTTATATCGCTTTTTGGCGACTTTTTTCACAGGTTACTTAATGCCTAAACGCTTGCGATGCTCATCACGCCATTGAAGGGCCGCGCCCAAAATGATCAAACACGCAAACAAGGTG
>JAZUEA010000033.1:0-1808 GCA_045639945.1 Myxococcota bacterium | reverse complement strand
CACCTTCGGTAGCGATCGGCGCATGCAAAGCTGGATCGGACAAATCCAAATCTAAATTGGGATCGAAGTCGGAAACTTCTTCAACCGCGTGGCTAACTGGCGCAGCTCCTGGCAATTCAAAATCGAGCGCGTCGGCGATGTCCAACAGAGAAGTGTTGGGTTCAAACTGTGGTTCCGGCAGCGGCGGCGGTGTGGGAGAAGCCGCAAAAGTGGACGTGTCAAAGTCGGGGACGTCGTCAAAATCTTGAGCGTCGTTTGTGCCGCTTGTTGGCGCACTCAAAACATCGAGTTCATCGGCCTCTTCGATGGCGTCTTCCTCGAGCTCAATCGCGTCGTCGTCCAGTTCAATCGCTTCGTCTTCGATGTTGCTGATGGGCGCAGGTGCCAAGGACGGTTCATCGGTGAACCAAATGGCCGCGTCTTCATCATCGTTGTTCAGTGCACCAGGGAAAATGCCGCCGTCCGGCGTGAAATTCGCTAAATCGCTTTCGTTGGCGGCGTTGCCAATTTCTTGTGGCGTTGATGCGTTGGCAGGCTGCGCAAATTCTGGTTCTTCAACGAAATTCGGTTCTTGAACGGGCGATTCAAAAACGGGTTGCTCAATCACTGGAGCGGGCGCGACAGGCGTTGCAACCGGTTCTGGCTCGTCATCGTAGTCGCTCAATGAAAGTGCGCCAATGAGCAAGCCTGGATCGCTGATTTTGCCGTCCCAAACATTGTTATTGCGGAAGTGCGTGCACAAATCGCCGATCGAAAACGGCTGAATTAAATAGCCACTTGCACCGCGTGCACCGAGCGCCTTGTAGCGCATGAGACGCTCGCTTTTTTCTTCGCCGGCGTCGATGACCAGGAAGATCGGAAGCGAAGTGCCCAATTTGCGGCGGAATTTACTGCAAAGGCCGTAACCAGAAGCCTTTGCGTCCATGAGGCCTAAAATAATGGCTTCCGGCTGCATCGCTTCGCCGCGTTCAAGCGCGGTTGGGCCGTCTAGGCAAATTTCACAAGTGATTCCAAGGCCTTCCAGAACCTCGTTCAACTCATTCGCGAATGCAGGATCGGAATGGACAATCAGGACCGCCATGTCGCCCTCGATCGAAAAAAAAACGCAGTGTAAACGCGAGATCTGCTTTCATCAAGCCGATCAAACGGGGAATTTCATGAAAAAAACGCGCGATGAATGTAAGCCTTTCAATCTGTTATAGAAAGAAGTCTTGTGCATCGTTGCGCGTTACGTCGACTCTCCGTTACATTCGCCCGCATGGAAAACGAACAAATCCTTCTCCGGTATTTTCCGCAGCTCGAAAATTGCACGCTCACGCCGATTACAAGTGGCCTGATTCATCGAAGTTTTTTGGTGGAACAAGGAGAGCGAAAGTATGTGCTGCAACAACTGCATAGCGCACTGGCAAAAACGGAAATCCTTTGTGACTTTGAAGCTGTTCTCGCTTTTTTGTCCAAAGCAAAGTTTCCTGCGCCACGACTGATCAAGACGCTCGATGACGAATCGTTTGTGTACGACGGCGATCGAATTTGGCGACTTTTGAGTTATGTTCCGGGTGAAACACTCGATGACAAGCCGAATTACGAGCAGATCGAAGAAGCAATGGCGCTGCTCGGGCGATTCCACGAAGTGATGCAACTTTGTCCGCATGTGTTTCAGTCGCGCCATCCGTTGCATCAAACTTCGATGCATTTAGATCGTCTTAAGCAGGTTTTTGCAGCTGCCCCCAAGCGTGAGAAAACGCAAGAAGTGACAACGCTTTTTCGGCTAATTACATCGCGCGCATCGATTTTGCCGCGTGAGTTGC
>JAZUEA010000032.1:0-3723 GCA_045639945.1 Myxococcota bacterium | reverse complement strand
AGCCCGCTTGGCCTCCGACTTAAGGCGTGTCTTTACACTGTTTCCATGCGCCGCCGGTGCCGCCAAGTCCGCCCATTGAAGCGGGCAAGCCTTGAGCGCCTGTTGCGCCGTTGTGATCTTTGACGCCGCCGTTTCCACCTTTGCCGCCAGTTCGGTTGCCGTCAGGACAGACGCTGGTGCCGCCGTTGCCACCGATTTTACCTACATCTTCATTATCGGCGCAGGCCAGCGTTGCTGCTGCATCGCGAGCATCTTCGCCCGGAGAACCGGTTCCACCGCTGATGCCGTTTGTTCCGTTTGTTCCGTTGGCTCCTTTGCCGCCGCGTCCGGAACGAATGTTGCAATCGCGAACAGTGAGGAAGTCTGCGGAATCTTTGATGTAAAGCGCAATACTCGAATCGCCGGTTTGGGAAACGTCGTCGGCTTGAATCGTGATTCGCTGAATTTCAGTGGGTGCTGAGAGATTGACGGCTTTCAGGCCACTTAATGTGTGAATTGTGGTGGTTGCGGTTGTTGGGCGAGACCAGTTGGAGCGCGCATCATAACCGCCGTACAAATTCACGCCAGAGATGAGTTCGACTTCTTCGTAGTAGTCGCCATATGAGAGGTAGACATCGGCGCCGGTTGCAGAAGCTGCTTCAATGGCTTGATAAATAAAGGCAAATGGTGCTTCGCGCGTGCCGTCGGGATAAATCGCCGTGCTGTTGATGTCGACAAAGATGGCTTTGCTGGCGTCACCGTCTAAGCCGTCGCAGTTGGTGTCTTCGCAGTTGATGCCAATGCACGAGTCGGAGAGCAAGTTGGGTGTGTCTTCATCGCCTTGGAAAGTGCATTGATATTCGCAACCGTTTGCGATTCGGCCATCCAAGTTTACGTAGCCGTAGCGACATTCGTCGATGTCACAAACGCCATTGTTACATTTGGAAGTGGAGTTTGCGAACGTGCAGATATTGCCGCAGCGGCCGCAGTTTTTGACGTCGCTGCTAAAATCAAAATGCTCGTCGGTTTCGCCGTCGCAGTCGTTGTCGTAGCCGTCGCACGAAATTTCGTATTCAGGTTCGTAAGTGCTGGGATAACGGCAATTCCAAGCGCCGTTTGAACAAATGGGATTTTGCTCTGCACAGACGCCGATGGCAGGACATTGACCTTCGGGCAAAACCACATCTTCGTCGACCAAGAAGTCACAGTCGTTGTCGCGGCCGTCACAGATTTCAACCGCACCTTCGTGAATGTTGGGACCGCCTTCGTCGCAGTCGATGCCTAAGCAGTCTGCACCGGAACCATAACCATCGCCGTCCAAATCAATGCAGCCCGCGCAAAGGCCGCTTTCTGGAACGCACTGCTGATCGCCGTTTTCAAATGTGGTGCAAACACTGCCGGTGGGACAGGGAATTTCGCTGCAATCTTTGCCGCAATACATGCCGCGTCCAACGGGAATGCAGTGGTCTGTCGAATCTTTGAGACCGCAATCGTCGTCGCTGGAGCACGGTTTGCAGATGTCGTTTTTAGTGGGCGAGCAGATCATTGTGCTGTCTGCGCCGCTGTTTGTCAGAAGTGTGCAGGAAAAATTATCGCCGCATTGTTCGTGCTGATAGCAGAGCTTGGTGCAGAGTCGACCGCCGGATTCTGTTTCAATGCACAGATTGGATTCGCAGTCGCTGTTGTTGAGACACTGCGAACGATATCCACCAGGAGCTGGTTCGCTGCCGCCTTCTCCGCCATCGCCCGCGCCGCCACCTGCAGTGCCAGCAGAGCCACCGCCAGTGCCAGCAGAACCTCCACCAGTGCCAGAAGAACCGCCAAATCCACCATAGGGATTGAGCGAGCCATCAACAGTCGCGTCTTCTTCGGTGAGCACGCCTTCGCTGCAAGCAAAAGCGAGACAAATCAAAAAAGCTGAAGAGGAATAAATGCAGAGTTTTTTCGTGCGCATAACGTGAGAATAGCAACAAGAGAGAATTGCGACAAATTGAAACGGTCCCTTGACAATGTTTTCGTGGTGTTTATGAGCTTGCGCCCTTGGAGGAAACCATGCCCGCGGATTACTACGAAGTACTCGGCGTCTCGAAGACTGCAGACGCATCAGAAATCAAGAAAGCTTACCGTCAACTCGCAATGAAGTATCACCCCGATCGCAATCCGGGGAATGCTGAGGCGGAAGAGCATTTTAAAGAGGTCAGTGAGGCCTACGACGTACTCTCGAATCCTGAAAAGCGTCAAACCTACGATCGCTTTGGTCACGATGGTTTGAAAAACCAAGGATTCAGCGGTTTCTCAGGTGCTGCCGATATTTTCAGCCACTTTGGCGACATCTTTGGCGATTTGTTCGGCGGTGGTTTTGGTGGCGGTGGTCGTCGTGCGCCACGTCGTGGTGCCGATCTTCGTTACGATTTGGCCATTACGCTTGAAGATTGTCTGCATGGAACGCAGCGCCAAGTGGAGATTGAGCGCGAAGTGCCGTGCGAGGCTTGCAAAGGTGAAGGCACTGCGGAAGGCACCAAAGCCACAGTCTGTCCTACGTGCAAAGGTCGCGGCCAAGTTGCGGTTTCACGCGGCTTTATTTCAATGACCACCACGTGCCAGCGCTGCGGTGGTTCCGGCAAAGTCATCGAGCATCCGTGCAAAAAGTGCCACGGCAGCGGCACTCAGGTTCAGAAAGGCAAGGTCAACATTCGCGTGCCCGCTGGCATTGAAAGCGGCATGAAGTTGCGCTTGCAAGGTCAGGGTGAACCTGGTCCGAATGGTACGCCCGCTGGCGATCTTTACGTGGTGATTCACGTTCAAGATCACGAAAAGTTTGCACGCGAAGGTTCGGAATTGATTGCAGAATTGCCGATTTCGATGGTGCGCGCTTGCTTGGGTGGTGAAATCGAAGTCGATACACTCGAAGGCAAAAAGACCATGACGATTAAGCCTGGTATTCAGCCGGGCGAGGTGGTCATGCTTGCTGGCGCTGGTTTGCCGCGTCGCGACGGACTTGGTCGAGGCAATTTGCATTTCCAGGTTCAGGTCGAAATTCCGAAAAATCTCACAGAAAAACAGAGCGAACTGCTGCGAGCCTTTGAGGAATCACAAAATTCAAAGGATGATGCTTAAGAACGGCGTTCCTTGTCGCAGAACGTCTTTGAATATGGTAGGAACGACCGCTTTTTGTACTTCTGGGACGTGCGATGAGCCTCATTGAGGATGGACCTAAAGCCGTTGCCTGCGTAGAAGAGCTCGATCAGCTCAAGACAAAGCTCGCCTCGTTTGTCGATTCCATTGGCGAAACGGGCGACGACTTTGTCGTTTGGTGTCGGCGTTCTCGTCAGCGTGGCGTTCGATTTCATGAAGGCGCTGCTTCAGAGTCCTCTGGGCTTCACGCTCAACATGGCGAAATTGAGCAAGTTGTCGTGCGCGCTTACGTGGACGATCGCCATGGTGAAGTTCTGGTTCAAAATGGTGAGCCGTGGGAAGCTGCGGTTAAGCGTGCATTAGAAAAAGCAAAACAAGCTGAAGCAACGGGAACTTTGCCATTGCTCGGTTTGGGCCGCAGCTCACCAGTTACGTTTGATTTTGATCTGAACGATTCGCTGATTTCTGGTGAGCGCCTGTATGACATTGGCTATGCGCTGTTTGACAACACGCGCCACGAAGCCAGTCGTGACGGCGGTTTGCACCAGCTCGACGGTTATTTATTTCATCGAGTCACCCATGTCGCTGTTGGACGCCGCGATGGTGTTC
>JAZUEA010000031.1:0-1838 GCA_045639945.1 Myxococcota bacterium | reverse complement strand
GCGCTGGTACAAAAAGCGCTCTTCTTCATCGCGAAGCGTTTGCGCCGCCTCGTCCAGTAATTTTCGAATACGTTCGCGGGCTTGCGCAATTTCAGGTTTGTCGCCCAAGCGAAGTTCTGCACCTTGACGCGCCATGGCTTGGTGCAGTGCTTCATTCACTTCGACTGGTGTGGCTGCGCGGCGAACTTCCAAACGCTGGAAATAATCGAGATCGACCAGCTGACGATAAATTTGGTCGAGCGTTGCGAGCTCTGCTTCTGGTGTGCCCGCTTTGAGCGTGAGTGGACCAAAAAGTCCGAGTTTCCAATAGGTTAGTATTGCAAGCTTCGCGGATGCGGGCGTCGCAGAAAGCGCTGTTGTAACCTGTGGAAGCAAATTTTTCAGCGGTTCGCCGGAGCAAAGAAGTTGGAGAGCCGCATGATCTGCGTCGCTAAAACTTCCTTCTGGCAACCGTGCCACTCGCGTTTCTAGGCGATCGAGCTCACTCAGCGCTCTCGTTACATCGCGCGGAGAAAGCGCCAAAGAAAGACCAACCTCAATAAAATCGCGGGGATTCAGCACTAATGTGAGCGATTCATTGGAAATATCGCCAGGTACAAAGCGCACCAGCAGATCTTGTTCCAAGAAAAGTGACAAGCAGCGATCCAGAGTTTGACTCGAAAGTGCTTGTTTGAGCGTGCGATCCGTCAGGCGATTGCGCTGCAAAAGAATCGTGCCAATCGGCGTCGGAAACTGAGATTTCTGATTGATTTCCGTGAGTTGTGCGATCGCTTCTTCGAGTTCAGTGGCTTTGATGGCGCCACTTTGAAGCAGTCGCTGACCGAGCCATTCTGATTCAATGTTCGATCGCGCATCGCAGGGCACACCTTGCCGAAAAACAATGATTTTCGAGCCTGTTCGCGTTTGCACGAACAGTCGACCATCGCGACGCTCACGCCAAATCTGCACCAAAAAGGCGACCAGGCCATCAACGTCCAGGCGTTCGTTGGGTTCAAGCTCAGAAAGTGTTTGTGCAAGCTGCGGATAGGCCGTCAGCGGCAAAGTTTGCCCGTCGACTTCCGCCAGCGTTGACGTAAAGATTTGCCCCGAGCGAAGCGCCGCCGCCAAAGCCCCAAACGTATCGTAAGTCCTTGTAAATCCTAAAGGACCTGGACAACGAATGGTGACTTTTTGGGTAAGTGCCTGATCTACGTCGTGTTCAGGGATGTTTTGCGGTCCGTGGACGCTTGACTTTCGGCTTTTAGCCATTGCGCTCCTCTTTTTTGCGGCGCGCGAGTATACCGACCTGATTTAGAAGGTCCAAGATTGCACAGAAACTTGCTCTGGATTTCAACGCGAACAGCGTTCTAAAAGTTGAACAACTTCGCGAGAGCAACGTCTAGCGGCTGTTATTTTGATTTTGGAGTTTTCCATGAGCCAGCGTTCGATGAATCAAAAATTCTCTCCTTCGATTTTCTTACGCTTTTTCTTGTTGGCAGCCGCCTTTTCTGCTTCTGGTTGCCACTACAACAACAACGATCCGATTGCATGCACGTTTGATAACGAGTGCTCTCTCGGAAGTTATTGTGCCGAAGACGGGCTTTGCTACGCACGAGCTTGTACAGTGAACTCGACATGCGGGCCCGACCAATACTGCAGCGCCAAAGGTGAGTGCGTCACGCTTGGCGGTTGCACGCTCGATTTGGAATGTGAAGGCGCGGATTACTGCCACAAAGGTTTGTGCGTGGACGTGCCGGACTGTGCGACGCGCGACGATTGCCCGATGGGTTACGTCTGTGAGCAGGGCCACTGCAAGGCGATGACCGAGTGTCAAACCGACATCGAGTGTGGTGACACTA